>CAXBPL010000013.1:0-61119 GCA_963977615.1 uncultured Polaribacter sp.
TTAAAAAGAAAATAATTTTAGGTTAATTCAAATAATTATGAAAAACAGAAAACTATATATTTCAAAAACACTTATAATAATTTTATGCTTGTTTTCCACTTTATTTATTAAGGCACAAAACCCAAGTGTTTTATTCCAAAACTGGGTAGATGCCCAAACCAATAATACAACACCAACATTACCAACTTTTAGTTTTGCTGGGTATCATAATGGAGAAAAAGCTTTACCTGTTTCATTTTCTCAACAAATATATAATGTAATAGATTATGGTGCAGTTGCAAATGATAATATTTCTGATAAAGAAGCTATAAAAGCAACTATTGCTGCTGCAGAAGCAAACCCAAATGGAGGCATTATTTTTTTTCCTCCAGGAAGATTTATTGTACATGATACAGCACCTGAAGTTGCTGGTGTTACTCCAGATATTTCTGATGAGGTTATCCGAATTTCGAAAAGTAATATTGTATTAAAAGGAAGTGGTTCTGGCATTAATGGTACAGAGTTATTTCAAAAAAGTAATACAACACATCCAAATATGGCAACTAGAAACTGGTCTTGTCCTTATCTGTTTTTATTTTGGAATGGAGAAGATTCTGCAAACTCATTTATTACAGATGTTACTGCAAATGCAGAAAGAGAATCTTACACAGTACAAGTTGCTAATACTTCAAATATTTCAGTTGGTCAATGGGTAGAATTATATGTAAAAAATGATGATGAAAGTTTTGTTGAAGAGGAACTTTCTCCATTTAGTACAACCGATTTTTTTCAACCAGAAAATTTAAATATTGTAAATGATGGTGTAGAAGTTCGAGAAATTCATAAAGTAGCTAGCAAAACTGCTACCACTATAACTTTTAAAGAACCTTTGCATAGAGCCATTGATAAAAATTATAACTGGAAAATTAATAATTTTAAAGCATTAGGAGAAGTAGGTATTCAAGATTTAAAATATACAGGTGGTTTTATATGGAAGTTTTTGCATCATAAAGCTCCAGAAGAATTATTCCCAAATGAAAAAGTAAGTGGTCCAAACTCATTTTTAGCTTCATCAGGTTGGAGTGGTGTTCAATTTAATCATACTGTAAATAGTTGGATTTCTAATGTAGAGTTTTCTGCAATGTCTCAAGCAGCACAATTTTTATTTACTGCTAATGCAACAGCTTTAAATAATAGCTATACAGGAAATCCTGGACATAATTTTATAGTTACAAACTCGTCAACTAAATGTTTATTAGGCAAAAATAATGATTTAACTTCTGGAGTTTGGCATGGAAGTGGAGTTAATGGTAAATCTATAGGAAATGTACTTTGGAGAAATACGCATCCACAAAATGGAAATTCAGGTATGGAAATGCACGCAAGTCAGCCCAGATCTTCTTTGTTTGATGTTTGTACTGGTGGTGTTTTCTTTAACCAAGGAGGCTCTTATGGATCATTACCAAATCATTTAAAAAATATGGTTTTATGGAATTTTAATGGTATTTCTTATCAAAACTCAAATGTAAAATCGTTTAGACCTAATAATGAAACTGGTTATGCAAAATTTATTACTCCTATTATTTCTGGTTTAAAAGGATTTACAATGTCTTCGGAATCTAATCAATATCAAGTAAATGAATCTCCAGGAAAGCATGTAGATGAAGAATCTTTATATGAAGCCCAATTAGAATACAGATTAGGTTTTTTACCTGATTGGATTTTTAACGAAACCAATAATCCATTTTACCCAATTTTTCATTATGAAGATTTTGGTACTTTAAATAGAGGGTATTCAGTTTATCTAGTTTCTAATTCAGATAATCAAGATGAAGATCAAATATGGAAAAGGGTTAACGATATTCCAGATGCAGCAGATTCTAACAATCAATTTACAGTTACAAGACCTGATGATAGAATTCCTATAAGTAGTGAAAGAGATCAAAAAGCGTTGGCAATTGTAGGGACATCCTCTAACAAAAATTATAAAATGGAAGCTTGGGCTGTAATGCAAACTGTAGATCTTTCTGCGAATAACCAATATTTAAATGCTGATGATGCCTATAAATTTGTGAGCTTTTGGACTGAACAAAGATACGCCAATGGAAATATTTCTAATTTAGAAGTGTATGTTTCTACAGATTATACAAATGATGTTGGTGCTGCAGATTGGTCGAATGTTACCTCTAATTTAAATCAAATTGCCACTTCTGGTCAAAACCCACAAACGTATATTGAATCTGTTTTAGATATTTCTGCCTACACAAGTAATACCTTTACATTGGCTTTTAAATACCAAAGTGACAATTCTGCACATTCTCAAACCAACAGAAATGGTACTTTTTATGTTTCTGATGTAAAGTATTTTACATCTAGTTCAAGTTTATCTACTGAAACATATACAAGAGATAATATTGCTAAAGTATATCCAAATCCGTTTTCGAATAACATTGAAATAACCAATTTACAAGCAAAATTTAAGAAAGCTATATTGTATGATTCTTTAGGTAGAATTGTAAGTTTTATAAATATTAATGGTTTAGAAAGGGCAAACTTAAAGACTTCTTTAAACAATAAAATTTCTTCTGGTATTTACTTTTTAAAGTTGATGGGAGATGATGTTTCTGAAGATTTTAAATTGATAAAAAAATAATTGTTATCATTTATAATGAGCGCAAAAAAAGGGGTTGCAATTATGCAGCTCTTTTCTAAACTTTATTTGTTGAATGCTAACTTCTAAAAGATTGTTAATCATGTTCGCAAACAAATCTAAATAATACGTTTCCCGAGTTTGTTAGTTGTTAAATTGTCCATTTTTTATATAAAAACAATACATTGAGCATCTTTACTAGAGTTCATTTTTTAATGCTCAAAAGCATCACTTAAATCTTTGGATTCAAAATCATGTTTGTAAAACTTTTAAAAGTTTCGTTTCTAAATATTTTTTTTTACAAATGATATTTTTATTATTTAAATATTTCTTCAGGATAAATTATCAGAAAATATGTCCATTATATTTAATTTACCAATCTCTTTCTTCTTTATATATCATGAATAAATTTAGATTAAATTTTGGGCTGCTATAAGAGGTTTACAAATAGCTGAAATTACAAATTAAGACTAGAAATTAAAGAAATAATGATTATTAAAACAGTTTTAACAGAGCGAAAATCTTCTTTGAGAGCAATAAAATAATTACTACATTTAAACTCATGTTTTTTTAAAAATTTATAACTCAAAAGTTTTAGATGAAAATTAAAAATCTTCTATTTTTTTTTACTTTAATAAGCGTTTTTTACACAGTTTCTGGTCAAGAAGAATTTAGTAAAAATCAATCCTTAAAATTTAAACAATATTCCTTAAATGAAGGATTGTCTCAAAGCTCTGTACTTTGCATTTTGCAGGATTCTAAAGGGTTTATTTGGTTTGGAACTAGAGATGGTTTAAATAAATACGATGGTCATACTTTCAAATCCTACAGATATAATTACAAAGATAAAAATAGTATTAGTAACAGTTTTATTAAAACTTTATTAGAAGATGAGAATGGTAATATTTGGATAGGAACAAACAATGGTTTAAACAAATACTTACCAAATGAAGATCATTTTGAAAGATTTACACAGACTGGTGAAGAGAATAGTTTAATAAACTATGAAATTTGGAGTTTAGCTTCTATAGAAAATTTTTTATGGATAGGAACCAATAACGGTTTAGAAAAAATGAATATAATCACTAATGCAATTGAGCACATTGGTTATAAAATTCAAACAAAAAAACCACTTCTAAAAAATCAAATACGTTCTTTATTTGTTACTTCGAATAATAATCTTTGGATTTGTAATAGAGAAAATATAATAATATACGATATTAAAAATAAGGAGGTTAAAGAAATATCATATCCAAGAACTCAAGTTAGGAATTCTACAAATAATTACAGTCCTATTATTTACGAAGATAAAAATAATACAATATGGTTAGGTTATAGGGATGGGTTAGCAACTTTTAATCAACAAAAAAAAGAGTTTGAACATTTTGAAATAGACGCAACAAATATTACTACAATTAATGATGAAGTAAGGACTATTCATCAAGATTATTTTGGAAATTTTTGGGTTGGTACTTATGTTGGTTTATATATTATCAACAAAGAAAAAACTGCTATAAATCTATATACGCATGATGAAAACAATGAGTTTAGTTTAAGTCAGAATTCTATTTATAGCATTATTGGAGATACTAAAGGAGATGTTTGGATTGGCACATATGCAGGTGGAGTAAATTATTATGATAGAAGTTTCGACCTTTTTAAAAACTATTTTGCTGGCTCCAATAATTACAAACTAAATTATAAAGTAATCAGCTCTATTGTAGAAGATGCAGATAATAATTTATGGATTGGTACAGAAGGAGGTGGACTTAATTTTTTAAATAAAAAAACAGGTGAATTCACCTATTATACTCATAATGAAAAAAATACTAAAAGCATAAGTACCAATAATATAAAATCAATTATTCAAACTACTGAAGGTAATTTTTGGATTGGTACGCATGATGGAGGCCTTAATTTTTTAAATCCTACTAAAAAACCTTTCGATTTTAAAAAATATAAAAATATTGCTAATGATACTTTAAGCTTAAGTAATAATAGAATTATTTCGTTATTAGAAGATTATAATAACAATATTTGGATTGGTACTTCTGGTAGTGGTTTAGATATGTTTGATGTAAAACAAAATAAGTTTTTTAGAATTGATGAAGCAACCAATATTGTGGGGCCTATTATTTACAGTATTTCAAAAACAAGCTCTAAAGATATTTTATTAATTTCTGGAAGTGAAGGTTTAGCGAAAATTAATGTAACCAATAAAAAACTAACTCCAATTATCTATAACAAGCAGCGTTCTACAAGAGAAAATGAAACCATAACACTTTGTGCATATGAGGATTTATTAAAAAATATTTGGATTGGTACAGAAGGAGATGGTTTATTTTATTATAATACAGAAAGTAAAGAAAGTATAAGATATACAACAGAAAACGGATTGCCTAACCAAGTAATATATAGTATTTTACCTGATTCTTACAACAATATTTGGTTCAGTACAAACAAAGGTTTAAGTAGGTTTAGTTTAGAAACTCGTCAATTTAAAAACTTCGATATTTCTGATGGTTTGAGTAGTAACGAATTTAATTACAACTCTAGTATAGAACTACAAAACAAGGAATTAATGTTTGGAAGTTCTAATGGAATAGTGTTTTTTAATCCTAATAAAATTATAGAAAACTCTTTTATTCCTCCAGTTTTTATTACCTCAATTTTAGTAAATAACAAGCCTTACTTAACAGGTTCGCTTATAAATAAAGATATTACACTTACACACAATCAAAATGTATTTAGTTTCGATTTTATAGCATTAAGTTATTCTCAATCAGACAAAAATGAGTATGCTTTTATGTTAGAAGGTTTTGATAAGGGTTGGAATTATATTGGCAATAAAAAATCGGCAACCTACACAAATTTAGATGCTGGCAATTATACCTTTAAAGTAAAAGCTTCTAATAATGATGGTTTGTGGAATGAAAATGGGCAAAGTATTAACGTGAAAATTTCACCTCCTTTTTGGCAGACTTGGTGGGCATATCTTATCTATACATTTATAATTATTGGTATTTTACTATTGATGAGAAGGTATAGTATTCTAAGAATTCATGAAAAGAACGAACTAAAACAAGAGCGTTTAGAAAAAGAAAAAATTGAAGAAATTAACAGATTAAAACTAAAACTTTTTACAAATATATCTCATGATTTTAGAACACCATTAACCTTAATTATTGGGCCTTTGGAAAGAATGCTAAAAAATAAAGAAGGAAGTAGCTATGTGCAAAAACAGCATGAAACTATGTATAGAAATGCAAGTGTTTTATTGCAATTAATTAACCAATTATTAGATTTTAGAAAAAGTGAAACTGGTAAACTAAAACTGAAGGCTTCTAAAAATAACATTGTTCTATTTACAGAAAATATAAAAAAATCATTTGATGAACTCGCTAATTATCGAGAGATTGATTACAGTTTTAAAGCAACAGAAGAGGTCATTGATATTTGGTTTGATATTGTGAATCTTAAAAAAGTAATTTTCAACTTACTATCAAATGCTTTTAAATTCACTAAAAATAACGGTAAAATTAAAATAAGAATATCAACTACAGAAAATGATAAAAAAGCAGGGAAATTTGTAAAAATTGAAATAAAAGATGATGGAAAAGGAATGCCAAAAAAGAACTTAAAATTTATTTTTGATCGTTTTTATCAAATAGAAAGAGAAGAAAATTCACGATCAGGAACTGGAACTGGTATTGGTTTGGCTTTAGCAAAAAGTGTTGTAAAACTTCATAATGGTTTTATTAAAGTAAAAAGTAAAGAAGAGGAAGGCACATCATTCGTAATATTGTTGCCTTTTGGAGATAGCCATTTAACAAAAGATCAAATAATTAATACAACTAACGAGATTGAAAATATAGATTTTTATGAGAACAAATCCTTACAATATGCTCAAAAGGATTTAGAAAGTATTATTACAAAAACATTAGATGTAGATCCAGATTTACCAACATTATTATTGGTAGAAGATAATACAGAAGTAAGAAATTTTATAAAACAAATATTTGAGGAAAATCATAATATTTTAGAAGCAGAAAATGGCGAAATTGCCTTAGAAATTGCAAAAAATAATACTGTAGATTTAATTATTAGTGATGTTATGATGCCAGTTATGAGTGGTATAGAACTCTGTGATAAAATAAAAACAGATGTTATTACAAGTCATATACCTGTGCTTTTACTAACTGCAAAAACATCTCAAGAATCTCAAAAAGAAGGGTATAAAACTGGTGCAGATGCTTATATTTTAAAGCCTTTTGATGGCTCTATTCTAGAGCAAAAAGTAAAAAATCTTTTAAAAACGAGACAAAACCTAATTAAAAAATTTAAAAAGGATATTATTTTAGAACCTAAAGAATTAGATATAACTTCTGCAGACGAAATATTCTTAAAGAAAAGTATAGAAATTATAGAAAGAAACATCAATAATCCAGAGTTTACCATCAAAGATTTTATAGATGAAATTGGCATGAGTAGATCTGCATTATATAGAAAATTAAAAGCATTAACTGGGCAATCTATAATTGGTTTTATAAAATCGATTAAATTAAAACGAGCAGCTCAATTAATAGCACAATCTCAATTAACAATTTCAGAAATAGCTTTTGATCTTGGTTTTAATGATTTAAAACATTTTAGAAAATCTTTCAAAAAAATGTTTAATGAGCTTCCTTCTCAATATAGAATAAAGAATTCTAAAGAGTAAATATTCATATTTTTAGTGAGCAAAAAATAACCCTGCCAAATATTCTACTTTAACACCTTACCACTAAAACAGTAGTGTTTTTTATTGTAAAGAACAATAAACCCCATTTCAAAGAGCTTTAAGCCCCCCTTTATTATCTTAAATCTATGTTAATTTTACCATATAATTTAAACAAAAAAATAATGATGAAACATCACATTAACTCATTTTTTAAAAAAACTAAAATAGATAAGAGCCTGTTTCTTTTTCTGTTTTTTGTTTTAATGAGCACACTAAATACACAAGCTCAAACAAAAATAATTACTGGTATTGTTAAAGATGAAATAGGTTCTCCTTTACCAGGAGTTTCTGTATCTGAAACAGGAACTTTAAATGGTGTTTCTACTGATTTTGATGGTAAATATTCTATTAATACAAAAGTAGGGTCTACTTTAACATTTGGTTATTTAGGATATAAATCTATAGTTAAAACTGTTGGTAAAGAAAATATTATAAATGTAACATTAAACCCAGATATAGAAAATTTAGATGAAATTGTTGTTATTGGTTATGGTTCTGTTCAAAAGAAAGATTTAACAGGTTCTGTAGCAATTGTAAATATGGAAAAACTTACAGAAGCACCAGTTGTAAGTTTCGATAAGGCTTTAGCAGGTAGAGTTGCTGGTGTGCAAGTAAGTGGTGGTAGTGGAGAACCAGGAACTGGTGGAGATATTGTAATTAGAGGTGGTAACACTATTAATGGCGATAATTCTCCTTTGTATGTTTTAGATGGGTTTATTGTAGAGAATTTTAATCCAAATCTTATAGATCCATCAGACATTGAATCTATGAGTGTTTTAAAAGATGCTTCTGCAACTGCAATTTATGGAGTTCGTGGTGCAAATGGTGTTATTATTATAACTACAAAGAGAGCAAAAGTAGGTGTTACTAAAGTTACCTACGAAGCAAGACTTGATTTTAAAGAAGTTGCTAAAAAATTAGAAGTTCTTGGAGCTTATGATTTTTTAGAATTAGCTTTAGATATTAATGAAGCAAGTGCAACTTCTAGATATCTTTCTGTATTTGATCCAGTTACCTTAGTAAGTAATCAAGTAGGTACTTTAGAAGATTATAGAAATGAACCTTCTAAAAACTGGCAAGATGAAGGTTTTAGAGCTGCTTTTACGCAATCTCACAAAATAAATATTTCAAGTGGTGGAGAAAAAACAAGATTTAACGCTTCTCTAAATACTTTACAAGATGAAGGTTCTTTGTTAAACACAAATTTTGATAGAATAAATGGACGGATAAATTTAAACCATAAATTAACTGATAATTTAGAAGCTAGAATAGATGTCTTATATTCAAAATATCAAAGAAATGGTATAGATACTCAAGGAAACTCAGCTTATTCATTTATGAGAAACCTGATTACCTACAATCCTATCGCAAATAAGTTTATAGATTTTGGAGACAGAAATCCTTTAGATGGTATTAGTGATGAATTTGATTTAATAAACATTGTAAGCTGGCACCCAATTGTATCCTTAAATAATGAATATAGAAGAATAGATAATGATCAATTTATAGCAAATTTAGGATTAAAATATAATGTAACACCAAACATTACTTTAGAATCTAAAGTAAGTTTTAATAATCAATTCAGAAAATTAGAATTATTTAATAATAGTAAAACAGTATATGGAAGAATTGTCAACAAAATTGATGGTATTAATGGTAGCATAGATCACAGAAGGTGGAATAACATTAATAATATAAATACAATTACTTATAAAAAAAGAATTAATAAACACTCTTTTGATGGTTTACTGGGAGTAACATTAAATACTAGACAACAATACAGAACGTATGCAAGGTATATAGACATACCACAATATTTAGAAGATTTAGGAATTAATGGTATTGATGGAGGTACAATTGATGGTGCTGATGACGTAAATGGTTTGATAGATGAATCAAAAGTATTTTCTTTATTAGGTAGATTTAATTATAATTATGATGGTAAATACTTATTTACAGCTTCTTTAAGAAGAGATGCTTCTTCAATTTTTCCAGCCAATAATAGAGTAGGTTATTTTCCTTCTGCTGCAGTTTCTTGGAATGCGCACAAAGAAAGTTTTATAAAAGATATGAATTTCTTTTCTCAATTAAAATTTAAAGCAGGTTATGGACAAACAGGTAATGATAGAATTCCAAGAACTGCACGATTTAATTTTTTAACAGACCAAGATGCTTCTTATTTCTTTAATGGACAAACAGTTCAAGGACAAATTCCACCATCTTTGGGTGCAAATCCAAATTTATTTTGGGAGGTAACAGAGCAATTAAACTTAGGTGTAGATGTTGGTCTTTTTGATGGTAGAATGTCTTTAGCTATAGAAGCATACCAAAAAGATACAAAAGATTTATTAATTAATGCAGACGCTGCTCCTTCACAAACGGTTACAAACGTATACTTAAATACAGGACATGTAAGAAATAGAGGTTTAGAAATAACATTAAGCAGTACAAATATAAATACAAAAGATTTTAGTTGGACGTCAGATTTCAACATATCATTTAATAGAAATACGGTTGAATCTTTACCAGAAGGAAAACCAATTTTTGGAAAGCCAAATTACTACCAAAGGTTAAGTACAAATCAATTTTTAGTAGAAGAAGGGCAACCTTTAGGAAATATGTATGGTTATATTTCTGATGGTGTATATCAAATTAGCGATTTCGAAAATTATGATGCTACAGCAACAACACATACTTTATTGCAAGGACAGCCAAGTTATAGAAGTCATCAACCAGGAGATGAAAAATATAAAGATTTAAATGGAGATGGACAAATAACAGCTGCAGATAAAACAATAATTGGCAATGGCTTACCAGCTCATTTTGGGGGTTTCACAAATACATTTAGATATAAAAACTTTGAGTTAAGTACATTTTTACAATGGTCTTATGGTAATGATGTTTTAAATGCAAACAGATTAGTTTTTGAAAACATGTCTGTGTCAAATCAAAACCAGTTAGCAACTACTTTAAATAGATGGACACCAGAAAATCAAAATACAACAATGCACAGAGCTTTAGGACAAGGTTTCGAAGATATTTCATCTAGAATTGTAGAAGATGGTTCTTATTTAAGATTAAAAACGGTAAACTTCTCATATAATTTCTCAAAAGAAATATTAGAAAAATTTAGAGTAAATAATTTAAAAGTATTTTTCGCAGCTCAAAACTTATTAACTTTTACTAGTTATAGTGGTTTTGATCCAGATGTATCTGTAGTTAATTCTTTAATTATGCCAGGAGTAGATTATTCAGCTTATCCAATTCATAAAATTATGAGTTTAGGTATTAATGTTTCATTTTAAAAAGTAAAGTCATGAAAATAAAATCAATATATATACTATTCTTTACAGCTCTTGTTTTTTTAAGCTGTGATGATCAATTAGAAATTCCGATTGTAGATAATATAACATCAGAAAACTTGTACAATACAGAAGCTGGTGCACTTGCAGGTTTAGCAGGTGCTTATAGTAGAATTGTTTCTGTATATAGAGAATCAATAATTAATGCACAATATCCAACCAATTTTACAGATGAAGGACATTATAACAGAAATGGTTTAAGAAGTATTTTAAAAAATAACTTTACAGCAGCAGAACCAGATTTAAATAATATTTGGAGTACTTATTACCAAGGAATTGGAGCAACTAACTCATTAATTGAAGGGTTAAAAAACTCACCTTTAGAAGATGATATTAAACAAGAGTTTTTAGCAGAAGCATATTTTGTAAGAGCTTTTTTATATTTCGATATTCAAAAAGCTTTTGGTGGTGTAGAAGGTATTCCAATGCCTTTAGATATTTCAAAAGAATTGTTACCAAGAACAGCAGGAATTGATGTGTTTAAACAAATTGTTGCAGATTTAGAATTAGCAGAAGCTAGCCTACCAACAGCACAAGAAAGTGTGCCAGGAAGAGCAAGTAAAGCATCTGCAAGAGGACTTATAACAAGAGCCTATTTATATATGGCAAGTAACCCTTTTAATGAAGCTGGAGCTTATGAAAAAGCAAAAGAATGGAGTCTTAAAATTATAAATGATGGTTATCATAATTTAAATTCAAGCTATGAAGATGTTTTTAATCAATTAGCAATGGGTAATTACGAAAAACAAGAAATGTTATTTCAGGTTGGTTTTTCATTTGCAAATCTAGATGCTAATCAATCTTCAAAACTAGGCTCTGCATTTGGTATTAGATATGATGATGAATTATGTGGAGGTAAAGGTTTTGCACTTACATTTGCTACAATATCACTTATTCAAAAATACAGATCAGATTCAGATGACGAAAGAGGTTTATGGAATACAGCTCCTTACTATGGAAGAAGAAATGATAATTGTCAATTAAGCACAATTACAAGTCAATTTATGTATCCAGCATCTAAATATCGTAGAGCATTAGAGCCAAATAATACAAACTCAAGTTATGGTCCTCATCATTGGCCAGTATTACGTTTCTCAGATATACTGTTAATGTATGCAGAAGCAGAAAATAAATTAAATCCAGGTTCTGCAGATGCTTTAAGTGCATTGAATCGTGTAAGAAATAGAGCAAAAGCAACACCATTAAATACAATTAATGAAGAAACTATTCAAAACGAAAGATTATTAGAATTATGTTTTGAAGGGCAAAGAAAATATGATTTGGTAAGATGGGGCATTTTAGCACAAAAAGTAAATGAAACCAAAAATAGTATGGAAACATTAGGAGCAAGCACAAATTTTGTAAATGATGATTGGACTTCTTATGGAGAACCAAATTTAGGACCAGATGGTATTCCAGAAAGTGGTGATGAACCTGTAAATCGAAATATTAGAAATAATATGATGAATACCAATTTTAACTATTTTGATGGTTACAACGATTTTCAAGCAAGTAAAAACTATATACTTCCAATACCAGAACAAGAATTAGGGGTTAATTTAAATATTAAACAAACTTCTGGTTGGTAAAAAAGTATTATAAATCTAAAACATATATACAATGAAAAAGTTTAAATATTTAATAGCAACACTTCTTTTATTTACAATGATATTTCAAAGTTGTAGTAATTTTGAAGAAGTAGAAACGCCTAATTTTAATGTTGAATTTAATAGAACAGCAAAAGTTGGAGAACCTGTAGAATTTACTGTAGCCAATGCTCCAGATTTTCTTAATTTTTTTGCTGGTGATTTCGAAAGAAAATATATCAATAGAAATAGAACAAATGCAGATGGTGTAGTTACGATGTCATTTTTAAATTCTCAAAAATGGGGATTAGGCACAAATGCACAGGGTACATTTTCTGTTTGGTATTCTAAAGATTATGATGGTTCTGGAGAAGCAACTTCTGTAAACAGTGCAACTTGGGTAGATATTTCGAACAGATTTAACATCTCAACATTATATGATTTTACTTTTCAAAACTCTGGTGATGTAGATATCACAGATTTAGCAGATGGAAATCCAATTTATTTTGGATTCAAATATTTTTCTGATAACACAGCAGATAGAGGAGCAGAATGGTATTTTGATGATTTAAACATTAAAATGGAAGTAGAAGGAGCACCTGCACCTTTAACAGTTGCTACAGAAAATAACCCAGGTTTTAAGCCTGTAGATGTACAAGGTATAGAAAGTGCATGGAATGGAGCAAAATGGTATTTTGATACAGCTAAAGGTGTAGATGGAATTTGGAGAATGAGAGGAAATAGCCATAAAATAGTTAATGAAGATTGGTTAATAACAAACCCAATTAATTTAACTAAAGTTGCTCCAGATAAAGGAGTTCCATTAAAAACATACTCAGAAAAATTAGAAACCTTTTCTCATACGTATACAAAATCAGGAACTTATACAATAACCTTTGTTGGTAATAATACCACTGTACAAGGAAATGAAGAATCTATAAAAGAATATACTATTGAAGTAGAATAATAAAAGTTTAAAATCAATAATTACACTAAATATCTAAATTTTAAGTGTTTAGTGTTTTTTTTGTTGAAAAAACACCCCCTTAAAGAATGATAGTCCCCCTTTTTTTAAAGAGTTTTAAACCTAATTTTACAAATAGATTATAAATCAATTTAAAAATAACTTATGATGAAAAAAATTACTTTAAAAATAGTATTATTTTTAACCTTCGGTCTAGTTTCGTTTGCTGTTAGTGCGCAAACTTTCTACTATGAGGATTTTAGGTATGAAAATACTGGAAGAGGTTTTACTGTGCAACATGTTAATTTAGGAGGTCAATCTGCTAGTCAAGTAGGTAGGAGAGTTAGTGATATTGTAGACGCAACAGATTCTAGTCCAGTTTTTGATGAAAGCTCAAGATTAGCAGACAGAATACCTTCTAGCGTAACTAGAGAGCAAAGAACAATTGCTTTTACAAATACAAGTGGTGCAGCACCAAATTTAGTAAATTATGAAATTGAAGCTTGGGCTTTAATGACAAACCAAGATCTTTCTACAACAAATGGAGCAAAAGTTACTTTTTGGACGCAGCAAAGGTTTGTAGTTGGTGCAGGTTCTAAATTAGAAATTTTAGTATCTGAAAACTATACACATGGAGCAGGAAATGGTGCTTACACAGATTCACCTCCAAGTGCAGCAACTTGGATAAACGAAACAGCTAATATTTCTGGAAATATAGCAACTGCAGACGTTTCTCCTCAAACATATGTTAGTGGCGAATTAGATTTGTCTGCTTATACTGGAACTTCTGTAACAGTTGCTTTTAGAGTAGTTACCACTAATACAGCATATGAAGCAGATGTTACTCAACATGGTACTTTTTATATTTCTGATGTACATTTTGATGCTTCAAGAGAAGATATAGCAAATGGTGCATTTACTGCTTTAAATACAAGCTCAAGTGGACAAACAGGTGTTTTTAATACGCCAAGTGCTTCAATTGCAGATTCAAATTTCTCTAATACTAGCAAATGGGCAGATATTTTTACAAGTCAAACAGCAGTGCCAAGATTAGCTAATGGTGTTACTATTCCTGTTAATGAAGGTTATAAATTTGAAATAGCAGATAAATATAACCCAGCAGCAATCTCAGAAGTAAGCTACACATTAGCAAATGCAACTTCTAACAAAGGGGCCTTTAATGGTGAAGCAAAACAATCTATTTGGAAAGTTCAAGGAAGTAACAATGATTCTACTTGGGACGATTTATCTGAAGAAAGAGGAATGTTTAGCACCAATAGTGGAACATCTGCATATTCATTTCCTTTAACAACAACAAAAGCATATAGATATTATCGATTTGTATTAGCTGAAGCTTGGACACCAAATCAAAATTTTACAGCATTATTAGAGTTAAATTTTACAGTTGATAACACAGTTTTATCAACAGAAAATAACATATTAAACAATTCTTTTTCTGTATACCCTAATCCTAGTAATAATATCATTAACATTTCTAACACAAACATTAATGTAAAAAATGTAAAATTGATAGATGTTACAGGTAAAGCAGTTTATAACAGATCTAATTCAAAAACTATAAATGTGAGCAATTTTGCAAAAGGATTGTATATTTTAAAAATAGAATCTAAAGAAGGAAATGTATTTAGTAAAAAAGTTATTATTAACTAATTCTAGTTTCTAAAAGAATTAAAAAGCACTAAATCTTTTAAAGATTTGGTGCTTTTTTAATTAGAACCAATTGCGAAGCCTTAAATAAAATTATAAAACTATATTTTGACTAAAAAACTCCCTAATAATGGACTTGAACACCTCTAAAAATCTAGGGTTCATTCTATATTTTTGTTAAAGAGAATAAATTTAATAATCTATAATTAAATAAATAAACATGCGTAATTATCTTCTTCTTTTCGTTCTTTTTATGAGTATTGTTAGTTGCAATAATTCAAAGAAAAAAGATGCTGTTGCTGATACAAATCAAACAGAACAAAAAATTGATTTACAAAAACTTATAAACGATTGCGAAAATCAACTAGAAATTGCAGTTCCTAAATTGACAGATTTATCTAAGCATCCAAGATTAATTGATGCTGATAAAAAAGAATGGAAGCAAGTAACTAACGACAAATTAATATGGACCTCTGGTTTTTATCCAGGTATTTTATGGTATGCGTATGATGTTACTAAAAATGAAAAATGGAAAGAAGAAGCAATAAAAAGAACTGAAATTTTTGAAGATTTTAAAAACATAACTGAACATCATGATATTGGTTTTATGATGTTTCCTGCCTATGGGAAAGGGTATGAAATTGGTGAAAAAGAAGAGTATAAAGATATTTTACTAACATCAGCAAATTCTTTGGCATCAAGATTTAACCCAAATGTTGGAACTATAAAATCTTGGTCTAATAAAATGCATCCTCGTTGGAAAGAACATATTACTATTATTGATAATATGTTAAATTTAGAATTACTTTTTTGGGCAGCTAAAAATGGTGGAGATTCTAAACTTTATGACATAGCTGTAAAACACGCAGAAACTACTATGGAAAATCACTTTAGAGAAGATTTAACTTCGTGGCATGTTATAGAATACGATTCTATAAATGGAAAAGTATTAAATCATCATACAAAGCAAGGTTTTGCAGACGATAGTAGATGGTCTCGTGGACAAGCTTGGGGAGTTTATGGGTATACAATGGTTTATAAAGAAACCAAAGACAAAAAGTTTTTAGATTTTGCTCAAAAAATTACTGACAAATATTTAGATTTATTACCAGAAGATATGGTTCCTGCTTGGGATTTTGACGTCCAAAATGATCCAAAAGAAGAAAAAGATGCTTCTGCAGCAGCAGTTGTTGCAGCAGCATTGTTAGATTTAAGTATGTTTGTAGAAAATAAAGAAGACCAAGAGCGTTATTACAACGCTGCTATTAAAATGCTAGCGTCTTTAGGTTCAGAAAATTATTCTGGAGTTGGTAAAGCAGATTCTTTTTTATTGCATTCTACTGGTGCAAAATCTTTAGGACATGAAATTGACGTGGCTTTGATTTATGCTGATTATTATTACATAGAAGCTTTATCAAGATTAAAAAAAATGCAAGCTAAAAAATAATATTATAATCAAAAATGAATAATTTTAAGATTTTATCATTTATTTTAATTTCAATGTTGATGATTTCTTGTCAATCGAAATTAGCTACCCCAAAAACAAAAGTAGAGAAACCAAACATCTTATTTATTTTTCCAGATCAGTTTAGAAACGCTGCAATTGGCATTAATAATCAAGATCCTGTATTAACACCTAATTTAGATAAATTAGGAAAAGAGGGAATGGTCATTTCAAACGCAATTAGTAATTATCCTTTATGCAGTCCTTACAGAGGGATGCTAATGACTGGTAAATTACCTTATAATAATCAAGTTTTAAGTAATAGTAATTCAAAAAGATATAAATACAATAATTCTTGGCAAAAAGAAGATGTTAGTATTTCTGATGTTTTAGTGAAAAATGGCTACGATGCAGGTTATGTTGGGAAATTACATTTAAGATCTCCCAAACCAATTGAAGGAAAAGATTCCGTTATTTGGGATGCTTATCAACCAAAAGAATTACGACATGGTTTTAATTTTTGGTATGCTTATGGCACTTTTGATGAGCATAACAACCCTCATTATTGGATAAATGATGCTACAGAAAAAGAATTTACAGAAGTAAATGAATGGTCTGCAAAACATGAAGCAGATGTTATTATTAATTATATTAAAAATCCATCAACAGAAACAAGAAATGGAAACAAACCTTTTGCGCTGTTTTGGTCTGTGAATCCACCTCATCCACCTTATCAATATGTTCCAGAAAAATATTTAACAGATTACAAAGAAAAATCTTTAGATGAACTTTTGGTAAGAGAAAATGTTGCTTTAGATTCGGATGCTTCTGAATTGGCTTTTCATGCTGGTGCTACAAGAAAAAGAACCCATTTAGCAAAAAATCATATCAAAAATTATTTTGCAATGGTAACTGGTGTCGATGAGCAAATTGGACGAGTTTTAAAAACATTAAAAGATGAAGGTTTAGAAGAAAATACCATTGTTGTAATTACTTCAGATCATGGAGAAATGATGGGAAGCCATGGGTTAATGTCTAAAAATGTTTGGTTTGAAGAAGCTATAAATGTTCCTTTTATTATAAAATGGCCAAAAAAAATTAACCCCAATCAAAAAAGCGATTTAATTGTTAGTGTAACTGATGTTATGCCCACACTTTTAAATTTAGTTGATGCAACTGCTGGAATTCCTACAAATTTAGACGGTAAAGATTTATCATCTATAATTACTGATAATAAAGGAGATAAACCAACATCTGCTTTATATTATTTTATATTAGAAGGCCAACCTGCTTCTGGTCATAGAGGAATTAGAACGCATAAAAATACGTATGTAATTACTATAGATAATAAAAATATAGAACGTAAGTTTTTGTATGATAATGAGAATGATCCGTATCAAAAGACTAATTTAATTGGGAAAAATGTTTTATCAGAAGAAAAATTACACGCAGAATTATTAAAAAATTTAGAAGAGAAAAAAGATCCTTGGTTAACTGCATATCAAAATAGAAAATAAAATAATGAACACTTTTTACAACTTCTTAAAGAAATTTATAGTGTTAATTAGTTTCTGTATGTTCCTGTTTTGTATCAGTTGTAAAAAAGATAATTATACAGCTACAGATTTTAAAAGTAATTTTAGTAAAAAGGAAACTCTTGCAATTTCGGATTTAGAATATTGGTCTGATAATGCAAAAGAATGGCAAATTACAAACAACAGAATTGAATGTTTAGTAAGTAATGAAAATAGAAAAATACATTTAAAAACTAGACAATTAGGAACTAATGCAGGAAATTTAGAAATGACAGTTCGTCTTGGTTTTTTTAATAAAAATATCTCAAATCTAAATAAAAATTGGGCAGGATTTCATATTGGCAACAATAACCATTTTTCTAAGAACGATAATATAATTAAAAAAAAGGGCATTAATATTGGTATGAGTACAAATGGATCTTTATTTATAGGAACTCCAAGTCCAAATCATAAAAATACGAGCGTTATTAATGCTTTGAAAAATGGTGTAGATTTAAAGATTTCAATTGCAAATAATAACAATACTTACACAATAGATTTTGCTGTTTTAGAAATAAATTCAGGGAAAATATTAAGTAGAATTTCTAAAAGAGACGTTGCTCCAGAACAAATTATTGGAGACTTAGCTTTAATAAGTAGTTTCGAAAATGTAGATTTAAATAATACGAATAACAATAGAAGTGTTTGGTTTAAAGATTGGGAAATCAAAGGCACAAAAGTTACCATCCTTAACCAATAGTAAGAAAAAAGAATATTCTATAAAAATAAATAATTATGATTCATAAAATAAAAGCACTTACATTTTTAGCTATTTTCCCTGTATTTTTTGGATACTCGCAAAATAAACCAGCTGTAGAGTCTTTTGAAAATGATGATGTTTTAAGTAAATATAAAGCAGAAAACAGTGTTGTTGTAACAAGTGAAGATCATTATAAGTTTGGAAGCAAATCCTTAAAATGGACTTGGACAGATGCTGCATCTCTAAAAACATCTAACTTTAAAATTTTAACTTTAGAAGAAAGTCCTTTGGCTTATGGCGCATTTTTTCCTGCGAGTCCAACTTTACAAATGGATTTGTATAACGAAAATCCGTCCAATGAAAAAATTACCATTTCTTATGAAAATAATGGTAAAAAAGAAGTTTTTTTTGATGTTCCCTTAAACTTTAGAGGCTGGCGAACTATTTGGGTGCCTTTTTATGAAATGCAAGGAAGTGCTCCTAAAAACAGAACACAAGTAAACTACGATTCCTTTAAAATCTCTACAACATCTAAAAGCGGAACACTTTATTTTGATGATATTATTTTTTCTCAATATCAAGATGATAGGCATCAATATCCTGACGAAGTTGTGCCTTTTATAAAATCTGATTTAAACTTATCAGAAGATCATTGGTTGCCTTTAATAGAAAATTATGACAGAATTAAGAATCTAAAACCTGGGCCAATTTCTGTTGCAACAAAAATCGATTTAAAGAAATTTGAGCAATTAATTGATGCAGATTTAGTAATTCCTAAAAGATATAAAGTATACATTAATTCATTAAAAGAAGATTTTAATAAATTAGAAATAAATGATAATGGTAAAACAATTACAGGGCCACCACTAACATTTAAAAGAGAGCAATCTTTCTATGATAAAGAACAGCAAGGAGATAATAAGTTTAATGATGTTGCTGATTTAGGTAAGGTTATGAAAAAGTTAGCTAACTTTCGTGAGCGTGCAAACGATTCTGAAAGAGCAGAAATAGAAAGAATGTTTTTATTGGGAACAAAATATTTTCTAGATCAAGGCTGGGTTGCAGGTTCTAATGGAGGTACAAGACATCATATTGGGTATAATGTTAGAGAAATCGCAGATGCTTTTTTTGTAATGCGTGGTTTTTTATATCAAAATGGATTGTTAGAAGAAGTTGGTAGCAGTTTACATTGGTTGTTTAATTTAGGAATTGTACTAGATAACCCTGAAAACTTTCATGTAAATATCGATTATTTAAACACACAAGCCTATTACCACTTAAAGCTTATTTTCTTATTCGAAAAACAAGAAAAACAAGCCGCTGTTTTAAGTGCATATTCAAATTATATGTCAATTATTTTGGGGCAACAAAAAGAAGAATGGGGTTTTAAAGTAGATGGTACAGCTTGGCATCATAATGGACATTATCCTGCTTATGGAATTGGCGCTTTTACCAATACCCCAAAAGTTATAAATACTTTAGCGAGAACACGTTTTAGAGTGGGAACTAAAGGACATGCAAACTTTAGAAACGCATTTTTATCAGCAAGAATTTATAGCAATAAGTTCGATTGGGGTTTTGGAAATGCAGGACGTCATCCTTTAGAAGGAAATAGTATTGAATCTTTAAAGGATGAATATTTGCTAATGGCTAGAGCTGGAGACCCAACAGGAAAAAACGAAATTGACAAAGAAGTTGCAGCAGCTTATTTAAGACTTTGGGGAGATGAAGACATTTTTAATACTTCTTTATTTACACAAATGAATGGCATTCAAAAAGAAGATGTTTCTGGTTTTTATACTTTTCCTTATGCAGCTACTGCTGTAAAAAGGCAAAAAGATTGGACAGCTTTAATTAAAGGTTATAGTAAATATGTTTGGGCATCAGAAATTTATGTTGATGAAAATAGATATGGAAGATATCCTGCAAATGGAACCATACAATTACTAAATAACGAAGGCGAAAAAGGAAGTGGTTTTCAGCAAGAAGGTTGGGATTGGAATATGTATCCTGGAGCCACAGTAATCTATTTACCTTTAAAAGAATTAGAACCAAAAACGGAACTAATAATGTTTCGTTCTGGTGAATCTTTTGCAGGAACAGCAACTTTAGGTAATGATGGTGTTTTTGGAATGATTTTAAACGAAGGAAAAGGTTCTAATGCAGATGGTAGAGAAGTAAATGTTGGTTACCCAGGAAAATTACGAGCAAAAAAATCGGTCTTTTCTTTTGGGGATAAATTAATTTGTATTGGTACAGATATTTCTAGCATTGATGATAAAAACCTTACGCAAACCAATTTATTTCAAACGTTTTTGAAAGATAAAAAAGATTTAATTTATATTCCAAAAGATGAAATAAAAAAATTTCCTTATAAAGGTGAATTACCAAAAAATACAGAAACAAAAAATTGGATTATAGATCCTTATGGAAATGGCTATCATATTTTATCTGATGATGTTATTCATTTTAAAAAGGAGCAACAACAATCTTATCACAACAAATACTCTATCAATACAGGGAAGATGAACGCTAAAGGAAAAGGTGCAAAGGAAACCGAAGGGAATTATGCTTCTGCATGGATTAGTCATGGTTTAGCTCCAAAAAACGCGAATTATCAATATGTAATTTATCCTTTTAATAATGAAGATGCTATTAAGAATTTTGATAAAAAAATAAAAGATAAAACATACTCAATTTTAAGAGCAGATAGTATTGCACACATTGTAAAAGACGATAAAACAAACACAACAGGATATGTAGTTTTTGAAACTCAAACAGATTTGAATAATGGAATTTTAAAATCGGTTTCTAAGCCAACATTATTAATGGCAAAAGCTGAAAGTAAAAACAAAACAATATTAAGTGTTGTGCAACCAGATTTAAATTTTGAAGCCATAAAAAACAATAGATATATCAATTTTAGTAGACCTGTAAAATTTAATATTACTTTAAGTGGGAAATGGTCTACAGCAATTACTAAAAATGTACTCTCTGTAGATCGTGCTTCTGGAAATACTATAATTTCTTTAGAGTTGATAGATGGTTTATCTCACGAGATTGAGTTAATTAAAATGTAGTGTATTTGTTACCAAGATTTCACAGGTTTTTAAAAACTTGTGAAGTCTGCTTTTTTAAATAACCAAATCTTAGTGAAATTATCAATAGAAGTATTCATAGCTCAAACCATAGAGCTTTAAAAGTTTTATTCATTTTCTGTAAATTTTACAACGCAGTTAATCTAGATGCAAAAAAGCAACTTATTATAAAATTGCGATAATATTGGAAGAATTATCTAAGCAAATAAAATTACATGTAAGTCCAATAAAATAGGTGTTGAATTTTTACCAAAAGGCATTTGTTTTTTTGATTTTAGATGGGTGTACAGCAACAAAAAATATAAAAAATTAAATTAGTCAACAAATTTATGACATTCAAAAACCAATCTTATTTAGTGCTTATCTTACTTATTTTTATAACAATAAGTTGTAAAAAAGAAGTGTCCAAAGAAAGTAAAACAACAACATCAGAAACTAAAAAACCAAATATCGTTTTAATTTACACAGATGATTTAGGTTATGGAGATTTAAGTGCTTATGGAGCTACAGAAATAAAAACACCAGCTATAGATCAATTAGCTAAAGAAGGTATTTTATTTAAAAATGCCTATGCAACTGCTGCAACTTGCACACCTTCAAGATATTCTTTATTAACAGGAAACTATGCTTGGCGTAAGAAAGGAACTGGAATTGCAAAAGGAGATGAAGCACTTTTAATTGATACAAATAGATCTACATTACCAAAAACCTTACAATCTGCTGGTTATAAAACAGCAATTGTAGGAAAATGGCATTTAGGTTTGGGTGATGAAAAAGGAATAGATTGGAATGGAAAAATTAGTCCTGGACCTTTAGAAATTGGGTTTGATTACTCGTATTTAATTCCTGCAACAGGAGATAGAGTTCCTTGTGTTTTTGTAGAAAATCATCATATTGTAAATTTAGATCCTAATGATTCTATTGCTGTAAATTATAATGAAAAAATTGGAGACTGG
This sequence comes from uncultured Polaribacter sp., assembly GCA_963977615.1. Taxonomy (GTDB): domain Bacteria; phylum Bacteroidota; class Bacteroidia; order Flavobacteriales; family Flavobacteriaceae; genus Polaribacter. Next base: position 22,762 of record CAXBPL010000013.1, read on the forward strand.
CCAACAGGAAAAGAGAATCCAGAGTTGTTAATGTTAAAACCATCAATGGGTCATAACAACACTATTGTAAACGGAATTAGTAGAATTGGTTACATGACTGGTGGAAAAGCTGCTCTTTGGACAGATGAAACAATTCCAATGGAATTGGTAGATAAATCCAAGAAATTCATTGCCCAAAACAAAGAAGAACCTTTCTTTTTATTGCTTTCAACACACGATATTCATGTGCCAAGAATTGCCAATAAAATGTTTCAAGGAAAAAGTGGATTGGGAGCAAGAGGAGATGTTATTTTACAGTTAGATTGGACTGTAAATGAAATTGTAAAAACTTTAAAAGAACAAAATTTATTAGATAATACAATTATTGTTTTTTCTAGTGATAATGGCCCAGTTTTAGATGATGGTTATGCAGACAAAGCAGTTGAATTATTAGGAAACCACAAACCAACAGCAGGTTTACGAGGTGGAAAATATAGTAGTTTTAATGGAGGTACTAAAATTCCATTAATTATTAGATGGCCAAATGGAAAAGGAAAAGGAACAGTGTCAAATGCCTTAGTAAGTCAAGTAGATTTTTTAACTTCTTTTGCAGCAATTGCAGGAGTTAAAACAATAAAAGAAGATGTAATTGATAGCAAAAATACAGTAGATGTTTTTTTAGGCGATAATAAAACAGGAAGAAACTCAATTGTACAAGAAAGCTATTTAGGGCCAGTTTCTTATTTGGAAAGTGATTGGAAATATATTGAACCAAACAGTGGGCCAAAATTTGTGCCTTGGGCAAATATTGAAACTGGTTTTCAGGAAAATGCACAACTTTACAATATTAAAAACGACCCTAATGAACAAGAAAATTTAGCGACGAAATATCCTGAAAAAGTAAAAGAGTTTAATGATAAATTAACGAATTTAAAAAAGGATGGTTTTACAAATAAACATGAAGTAGAATTGAATTAAAACTATGGCTAAAACCATTCGTTTATCAGTTTTAGTAATGATGTTTATTTTCTTTGAATGTAATTCTAAATCAGAAAAAACAATCTATAAACATGTTTTAAATACTTCAGAAAATTGGGTTATACCATTTGGTTTAAAAATAAACTAAAAGGAAACATCAAAATTAGATTTAGTAGTTATAATGGAAATATTGATAGACCTCTATTCTCAACATCTTTTGGATTTTTAAATATCGATAATCAGTATTATAGTTTTAGGAGGGATAAAAACACCTCCTCTTTTGGATGGTTAACCACCTAAATAAGGTGTTAAATAATTTTAGTTTTACAAAACATAATTCTAAAATTAATCAAAATGAAAAAAATTACAATTAAAAAAGTATTTGCATTATTTGCTTTTGTTTTTATGAGTAATGTCGCTTTCGCCCAAATTACTACAAATCTAACAGGTTTATCTGGAGGTGATTTAATCTTTTTTGAAGATACAAGATTTTTCAAAGCGTTTGGAGATGCAAGTTCTGGAGCTTCTGGTGTTACTGTTAAAGCTGTTACTGTTGGTTCATTAAGCCCAGGAGGCGTTACACTTAATGCATCAAACCAAATAGTAGAGGGCATAGGCTCTAATTTATCCAACTTCACATATCCATCAACAACTATTCCAGATAATGGGACAGTAAATAGTGGTGCTACTGTTGCTGTTAGATTGCAAGGTAATACAGGTTCTGCCAATGAAACTTCTGATGTTTGGATAATTGTTAATTCAGTAGATTTAAGTGCTTATGATGGAGGTTCAAAATATTTTACATTTCATGCTAGGTCTTCTTTTTATGAAAATGGTGCTGATAAAACAGATGATACAATTACCATTGCTTACACAAATGGTTTTACAACAGGTGCAGATCCAGAATTAGCCACATGGACTGAAATAGATATGAATAATGTAACTACTGTTGGTAGTTCAGATGCTTTTGGTGCAGATGGTAATTGGACAACAAATCAAATAAATTTATCTAATATAACTGCTGGTAGTAGTTTTGCTATGCGTATTAGAAGACAGGTAAGTGCAAACGGACCAGATGGAACAGGCGTTTATAGTACAGATAATAGAAATGGTACTTTTAACTTTACAAACCCAACGTTTACAGGAACTGAAGCGCCACCTGTATTAATAGATGTTGCTGCAGGAAATTTTTCTGCTTTAAACACAAGTTCAACTTCTCAAGCTAATATTTTTAATACACCAACTGCCTCAATAGATAATAATAACTTTAGTAATACCTCTAAATGGGCAGCTGTTTTTGATGCTGGTGATGGTTCAGTTCCTAGATTAGTTAATGGTGTATTAGCGCCAGTTGGTGAAGGATATAAGTTTGAGGTAGCAGCAGGATATAATCCTATAGTTGTTTCTGAAGTGAGATATAAATTTGTAAATGGTGCTTCAAACCAAGGTGCACCTGATGGTTCAATTTGGATTGTGCAAGGAAGTAATGATGATACTGTTTGGGATGATTTAAGTGCTCCATTGCAGTTTTTTACTTCAAATACAGGTAGTAGTGAGTTTTCAGTTCCTTTAATGCCAACCAAAGCATATAGATACTTCCGTTTTGTTTTATCAACAGCTTGGACACCAAGTTCAAATTTTACAGCTTTACAGCAGTTGGATTTTACGGTTGCAGCACTTTGGACAGGAGCTACAGATTCTGATTGGGATACAACCACTAACTGGAACACAAATGCTTTACCTATTGCATCTCATGATGCTATTATTCCTTCTGGAATTACAAATTATCCAACAGGTACAACTCCAGTTTCTGTAAATAGTTTAACAATAGAATCGGGTGCCTCTTTTATAACATCTTCTACTGTTGCTGGAAACGTTACATACAAAAGAAATTTAAAATTTACTGCAGGAGGTTTAGAAGGATGGCATTTAGTAGGTTCACCTGTAATTGGAGAAACATATGATGATGATTATTTAGTTGAAAATAATATTGCTGCTGGTACAATAGCTGCAAATAGAGGTATAGCAACTTATAATAATGTAACTGGTGGTTGGGCATATCATCAAAATGGTGCCAACGCAACTTTTGGAACAGGTACAGGTTATTCAATGAAAACAACTGTAACTAGGGATGTTTCTTTTACAGGTACAATGAATACAGATCCTGTAGATGTTACAATTTCTACAAGTGCAGGTACTGCTTTTAACTTAATAAGTAATCCTTTTACATCTTATGTGAATACTAAAACTTTTTTAGAGTTAGCTGCAAATTCTACAAAACTTACAAGTGAAACAATTTGGGTTTGGAATTCAGGAACAAAAAACTATGAAGCTAAATTATCTGGAGACATTACTCCTTTTCAAATAGCACCAGGTCAAGGTTTCTTTGTTAGTTCTAGTTTTGCTGAAGGTGTAAGTGGAGATTTAACTTTTGTAGAAGCAAATCAAAGTCATCAAGGAACAGATACATTTTTAAAATCAGTATTAATTCCAGAAATTCAATTAAATATTACTGATGGAGATTTAAATAGATATGCAAAAGTATTTTATAACGACAAAGCTACTATAAATTTTGATAATGGTTATGATGGAGAAACTTTTGAAGGTGTATCAAATTCTTTTGATGTATTCACGCAATTAATAGGCAGTAATGTTGGTAAGAATTATCAAATACAATCTTTACCAAATCAAGATTTAGAAACAATGGTAATTCCTGTTGGTTTAAAAGCAGATGCAGGTAAAGAAATTATTTTTTCTGTTGATGTACTAAATTTACCTTCTAATTTAAAAGTGTTTTTAGAAGATAAAAACACAAACACTTTTACACGTTTAGATGAAGCAAACACGAATTTTAAAGTGACTTTAACAGAAGTTGTTAATGGAATTGGAAGATTTTATTTGCATGCAAAATCTAGTGCCTTAAGTACAGAAAATTTTGTGTTGGAAAACATAAGTATCTATAAAACTGATAATTCAAACTTAAGGATAGTTGGTTTACAGCAAGGAAATGCATCCGTAAAATTATTTAATATTCTTGGAAAGGAGGAAATGAATTTTTCATTCAACTCTAATGGCGTAAAAGATATTTCTTTACCAAATTTAGCAACAGGTATTTATTTTATTCAATTAATAACTGAAGCTGGTAAATTAAATAAGAAAATAATTTTAGAATAACTAACGAGAATTTATAAAACGAAACATCATGAAAAAACAGATAAAAAATGCTCAAAATATTTCTCGTAAAAAAGCTATTAAAAAAATAGGGAATTATGGAAAATATGCTGTACTAACTTCACTTGGAACTTATTTAATTTTAAACCCACAGAAAGCGCAAGCAGCTAGTGTACCTGCAGAACCAGGGACAGGATTTTAACTATTTCTTTATTTAAATTAAAAAACGTCTTATTTATAAAAAATAGGGCGTTTTTTAATTAAGTTAATCCTCAATAATTAACAAGTAAAATTATTCAAAAAAAAACAAAAGTAGCGCAACTTTATTAAGATTATATTATAAAGATTTTATATAAGAGAGAGGCTTTACAGGTAAAAGTTAATTATATATTTAAATTAAGTAAAAACAAATATAAAGAGTTATACAATTGTAACTTTAAGAGTTTGTAAGAATAAAGATTTTTTATAAATAACTATTTGTAGGTAAATAGGTTAAAAAATGCTTGAATAATTTATTAAACGAAACCTCAAAGCTTTATTTTTTTTATTATTTAAAGGATCTTTTGGATATTAATCTATTCCTCTTCTTCATTTATAGATTTACTTAATTTTAATTTTTCATTAGAAATGTTATCAACATCAACTTTTTGTTATGGAATACTGATTATTTTTTTTAGTCTAAAATTAATTGTATTTAAGTTGGTAAAATAAAATACGATATTAAAAAACCTCAACTAATTTAAATTCAATTAGTTGAGGTTTTTAATTGTGGAGACGCCGAGACTACAATTGTGTATATCATTATACAGGTCATATTTTTCGATTTCATAAAAACTCTTTAAAATCAGTGTTTGTAGCGCTATTTTAGTTTCTAATGTGCAATAGTGTATAATGTTATATATTATTGGCTGACTAAATGCTGACTAAATTCATTAACTTTGTAAAAAAAAAACGATATGGCAAAAATTAAGTTCATTCTACAAGGTAAAACTTCTAATTCTCAAATTTATTTAAGATTGTCTTTAAGTAAGCATATCTCTCATAAGAGAAAAACTGGTTATTCAATAGATCATAAAGATTGGAGTAAATCAACGGGATTTCCTAAGACTAATAATCCATTTAATAAGAACTTGAAAGTTGATCTTAAGAATCTTGAGATCTTTATAGAAAAAGAGTTGAATAAAAGTAATACAAGTGGAATAGATATTACCTCTCCATGGTTAAAAGAGTCAATAGATAAGTTTTTAGGAAGGTCAGAAAGTAAAGGGTTTGATTATTTAATAGATTATACAAAGCAATACATTGATAGTCTCAAGTATAATTCTAATAAAGATGGTAAAAAAGGAGTTTCAGAAGCTACAATAAAGAAGAGAACAACAATTCTTAATAAATTAATTAAATTTCAAGTAAAAACGAAAAGAAAGCTTAAGGTTAAAGATGTTGATTTGAAATTCAGGGAACAATTTATAGATTTTTTAGATGAAGATGAAAAATTATCAGAAGGAACAATTGGAAGATATTTAAAAGAGGTAAAAACAATTTGTACTGATGCCCAAAAAAATAGTATTGAAGTTAGTTCTCAATTAATACATTTCAAAGGGTTTACTTCAGAGACCTATAAAGTAATATTGCCTTTTAAAGAAATCGAACAAATACAAAAAACAAAATTTGAAGATGAATCTTTAGAAGCTGCTAAAAACTGGTTAGTAATAGGGTGTTATACAGGGCAAAGAGTTTCAGACTTAATGCGGATGAATAAGTCAATGATTGAAGAGCATTATGGATTTGAATTTATTGTATTAACTCAGAAAAAAACTAAAAAGATTGTGCAAATACCGATACATAAAGAAGTTAAATCTATTTTAGATTCTTTTCAAGGTGATTTCCCATCTGTTTTTAGCGAAAATAAAGATAGTAATTCTGCATTGTTTAATAAGTATCTTAAGATAGTTTGTAAAGAATCTAAAATAGATTATTTAACTGAAGGTAAATTAAGAAATAAAGAAACAGGGAGGTATGAATTAGGTAAATATCCAAAATATAAATTAGTAGCTTCTCATATTTGTAGAAGGTCTTTCGCAACAAACTTTTACGCTCAAAAAAAATACCCAACACCTTTGTTGATGAATATTACTGCTCATGGAACAGAAAAAATGTTTTTAAGTTACATCGGAAAGAAGCCAATTGATTATGGGGTGCAATTGGCAAAAATATGGGCAGAAGATGTTGATTGATATATGATTAAAGAGAATAACACCTAATATATAAGAAATTATATATTAGGTGTTTAATCTATCTTTTAGTTTCTACAAAAGAAATTACTTCACTCATCATAGATTCCCATGCAAACCAAGAAAGCCAATTAAAATATTCTGTTTCATCTGTTGGACCAGGTTTGTTTTCTAGTTTACCACAATCACATTCAAATTCATCAAGAATTTGCAATATGCTCAAGTGATGCTTTTTTGCAAAAGCTACCGTATCTGTATAATAGATCATTCCAGGAACAGAACCACTATTTGCTGCATAATAATCTTGAGGATGTTCAATTAATAATGACCACTTTATATCTCCTTGTTTTAATACTTTTTGATGGAAATTTGGAAACGAGCTGTGTTTTTCTAAAAATGTTTTCCTGCTTAATTTTGACATAATAAATTGATTTTATTTATGTATAAGGCCTTCTGAAGCTAGGAAAGACATATAATAATATGGTTTTTTAAATACGATAAAATTGTTAGGCTCAAAAAAAAAGATCTTTATTGAAGGGGTTTTTAGACGGCCCTTAAGTTTTTTTCTTAAACTTCCTTCAGAGGCTGTAGACTTTGTATGTGCACTTTCTTTCTTGTTTGATGTTTCTTATCAGTTTGATTTGTTCCATTTGAATTGCTTTTATAAAACCCTAAATCATTATTTAAAATAAAGATATTGAACAATACCCAAGTGAACTCTCAGTATATTTTATGTATTGTTTTAGTCTTAGATTATTTTCAAGTATTATTAAATCATATTATATTTGCATACTTTGTAAGTAGTTTTATATTTGCATCTATCATTATCAACAATGAGCTGTATTTTTTAATGAAAAAAATTACCGCTAGATTGTTTCTACTAATGATAATTATTAGGTATTATGAAAATATCAGGGGAAAATGTAGCGTATAATAGTAAAGAATTTAAGTCTTTATTTGAGATGCTGTTCCCGATTATGTGTTTATTTGCTAGTCGAATTTTACAAGATAAAGAAAAAGGAAAAGATATTGCCCAAGAAGCTTTTGTAAAACTTTGCCAGAAAGATAACCAAGATTTTGAAGATAATAATGCCTTAAAAGCATACTTATATGTTTTAGTTAAAAATGCTTGTATCAGTTTAATTAGGAAAGAGAAAAACTTAAAAAGTACATCTCTTGAAGATGTTAAGCATTTACCCGAGCAAGAATTTTTAAATGAGGTTTTAAGAGAAGAAACGTATCAGTTGCTAAGAAATGCAATTCAAGATTTATCTCCACAAGCTACATTGGTTGTTAAATTAGCTCTAAAAGGATATCGTAACTTAGATATTGCTGATGAGTTAGGTGTTTCTATTAATACGGTTAAGACTGTAAAAAAAAGAGCATACAAAACACTAAGAAAAAATATTGGTAACCAGTTTGTTACAATCCTATTAACAAATTTCATCCCTTTCTTTTAAATTATTTACTTTTTTTGTCACCCTTAAATCTCTCATTTGCGTTATATAGTAAATGAGCGTTAATTTATTGTTAATTTTTTATACTAGCGTCATCGATTATGAAAGAAATTATTAAGCAAATAGAACATTCTAAACTAATAGCAGGTAAAGTACTTGATTCATTAAATGATATTGAGGAAAAACAATACAATGAGTTTAAGAATGATGAGCAGAATCAAAAAATTATTCAAAATATTCTTAATAAAAAAGAATTTGAAGAATGGAATCATCAAATGGATGGAATAGATGCTTTGAAAGAGTGGAAACAATTTGTTAATAAAATGCAAGAGCCTAAGAAAAAAGGACGTGTAGTTAAGATGAGAGTGCTTAAGGCGATTTCATCAATAGCAGCAATCTTAATTTTAGCTTTTTCTATTAACTTAGGGTATCAGATATTTAATGAAAATGGTGAGTATCAGACTATAGAAGAATCTGATATTGGACCTGGTGAGCCGCAAGCAAAATTAGTACTGACAAATGGCGAAGAAATAAATCTTAAATCATTAAATGCTAAAGTAATTAATACAGGTAATGTGTTAATTACTAATGTTCAAGGCGTATTGAAATACAACACACTTAAGGTAGCTAATCAATTACAGCCAACTGTAAATAAATTAATAATACCAAAAGGTGGTGAGTACCAATTAAAGCTTCCTGATGGAACAAAAATATGGATGAATTCTGGTTCAGAACTTACTTATGCTTTACCCTTTTCTAATACAGAAAGAAGGGTTCAACTGAAAGGAGAAGCATATTTTGAGGTTACTCATAACAAGCAAAAGCCTTTTATAGTTGAGACTATTTACCAAGATGTAAAAGTATTAGGTACAGAGTTTAATGTTTCTGCATACCCTGAAGATTCTAATATTATAACAACATTAGTAGAAGGAAAAGTTGTAGTGAATTCAACCAACAATCAGTTGACTCAATTTGAAGAGTTTTTGTTACCTAATGAACAATTAATGTTAGATAAAGAAACCTCTGTATCTGTCAAGAGAGAAGTAGATACTTACATTTATACATCATGGAAAGATGGGCGATTTAAATTTGTTAATGAGCCGCTAGAATCATTTTTTAAAAAACTTTCCAGATGGTATAATGTAGATGTTTTTATTAAAGATGAAAGTATAAAAGAAATTAGATTTAGTGGAGACCTTCCTCGATATAAAAATATGTCAAATATTTTAAAAATTATTGAAGAAGAAATGTCTGTTAGAATTGAAATTGAAAACAACAAAATTATTTATGTTTCTAGAAAATAAGTAATTACATAAAAAAGGATTGGCCTTCCTTAGTTAAATCATTTAAAGCATGATTTACGATTTTACTAATCAATTTATAAACAATAGTATGAGAAAAAAGAGATTATTATTAGCTCATCGGAAGTCCGAAGAGTTCAAGAACATTAGATTAAACTTGAGGCGAACAACTATTATTGTTTTTTGCGCAATGCTAACACTATCTACTAGTGTCTATTCGCAAAGCAAAAAAGTTAGTCTTGATGTGAAAAACATAAGTTTTTCTAAGCTTTTTGAACAAATAAGAAAACAAAGTAGTTATAGCTTTTTCTTTAATGAAGAGAAGTTATCTAAGTTAAAGTCGATTACAGTTAAAAAAAATAATGTAACTGTAAAAGAAATACTTAAAGAGGTACTTACCAATACCAATTTAACATATACAATGATTGATAATGTAATTATTATTAAAAATATTGAAGTTGTAAAGGTTAATGCAAGTAAAGAGGAAATAACAATTAAAGGGGTTATTACTGATTTAGAAACGGGAGAACCTCTTCCAGGAGCATCTATTTTTGTTAAAGATAGACCAATTGGCACAAGTTCAGATATTAATGGTGTTTATAAGATTGTTTTAGTTAAGCCCGTAACATCGTTGATGTATTCTTTTTTAGGTTATCAAACTCAAGAAATTAAAATTAATAACTCAAAAAGAGTAAATGTACAATTAAAAGGAGAACCTAATCAATTAGATCAAGTTGTAATTAATGGGTATCAACGTATAGATAAACGTGAGTTAACAAGTTCGATAGAACGTATAAAGGGTAAGGATCTAGAGCTTAAAAATGCGTTAACTGTAGATCAAATGTTAGAAGGTAAAGTAACAGGTTTACAGGTTACTAATATTAGTGCAACTCCTGGAGCAGCGGCTAAAATTAGAATTAGAGGAGGAAACACTTTTACAGGAAATCAAACACCACTTTGGGTGATTGATGGGGTAATCTATGAAGAACCAGTAAAATTGTCGTCATCAGAAATTAATAGTTTCGATAATGTTAACATAATCGGGAATGCTTTAACGGGGGTTAACCCAAGAGATATAGAAAGTATAAACGTGTTAAAAGATGCTTCTGCTACAGCAATTTATGGAGTTAGAGCAGCAAGTGGTGTTATTGCTATTACAACAAAAAGAGGTAAAGAGGGGACGCCAAAGTTTAGCTACTCATTGTCAAGCAGTGTTGTTGATCGTCCTCATTATTCTGATTTTAACTTGATGAATTCTAAAGAAAGAATTGCTGTTTCTAGAGAAATGTATAAGAGAAACTTAGGGACTCCTGCAGCAAAAGGTTATGATAATATTGATAGAATTGGGTATGAAGGCGCGTTGATTAATTACTGGGATGAAACTTATAATTTTCAACAGTTTAATCAAAGAGTTGGATATTTAGAATCTTTAAATGCAAATTGGTTTGGAGCATTATATAGACCAGCATTTAATAAAAGTCATAATATTAATGTAAGTGGAGGTAGTAGTAAAAGTAGGTACTATGTTTCCTTAGGTTATGATGATCAGAAAGGAACTGAAAAAGGAGTTGAACTTAGTCGTATTACAGCTAGAGCAAACTTAGATTTTGACCTTAGAGATAATGTATTATTATCATTTAAAATTAATGGTTCTGTACAGGAAGGTAAATACAATCATTCATCAATAAATACTTTTAACGAAGCGTTTTATACAAGTAGAACAGTTCCTGTATACAACAATAATGGAGAATTATCATTTTTAAGTAAGCCTCTTGTTAATAATGGGTTTAGAATTACAGATGAAGATAATAATCTTGTATACGGTAGGCATCATGTTTTAAATGAGATGAATAATTCTGAAAGAAATATTACTAATAAAGATTTAGGTGTATCTGCAAGTTTAAAATGGAGTTTTCTTAATGGATTTAAATTTAGATCTCAAGCAAGTTATAGAAATACAACCAATCTTCAAGAAGAATGGATTAATGAGAATACTTTTCATGTAGCAGAACTAAGAACTTATGATGTTGTTGATGATTATATTAGTAGCACGATAGACAATAACGCTTCTGTTCCATTTGGTGGACTTTACTCTGGTGGTATGGTTTCACAAAATTCGTATACAATTACGAATCAGTTAAACTATAATAAAATTATTGGAGATAAACATGTAATAAATGTAAATTTAGCACAAGAAGCAAGATCTACAAAGTACTGGGGAGCAACAGGATTTACTGTTCCAGGGTATTCACATGATAATGGACGTAGGTTTATTTATTTACCAAGAGTAAGAACGAATTCTGGATCGTATGATTTTGAAAATTATCCTTATGATAATATGATCAATTGGTTTAGCAGTGGGGAGTTGTACCCTTCTATTACAGACAGAACATCAAACTCAATGTCATTTTTTAGTATGTTAAACTATGTATATGACAAGCGTTATGTGTTAAATTTTAATATTAGAAGTGATGGAACAAATACTTTTGGACAGTTTGAAAAATATCGTTTTAAACCTACATGGTCTGTTTCATCTCGTTGGAATATTCATAATGAAAAATTCTGGAATGATGACAGTAAAATAGATGAACTATCTCTAAGATCCTCTTATGGAGTTAGAGGGACTATTCCTACAGCTTCACCATATATGACAATTCGTAATTATGGACCAGAAACTAACTCTGGATATTTTCAATACAATGAGAATGTTGCTCAGTTAGTAAATTTTCCACAAACAAATTTACGTTGGGAATTAAATAAAACATTAAATATTGGTTTAAATTATAGTTTGTTTGAAGGTAGAGTTAGTGGAGCTTTTGATTATGCATATTCACTTAGTGAAGATTTATTATTAGTAAGACCTGTTTCTGCAGTAAATGGTGCTTTTAATCAGCAATTTAACGCAGGTAGTAAAGATGTGCAATCATATGAACTTAGTATTAGAACTGTGAATGTAAAAACAAAAGATTTTTCTTGGAGTACACGTTTTAATATTTCACATGATGTTGATAGAGTTCTAAAAGGTTTTGAAGAAGCAGTAAGTGAAAACAATGCAATTAATCAAAACCCTTCATTAACAATTGGACAGTATTTAAATGGAGGTATTTACCGAAAAGGATTTCCATCAAGTGGATTTTATTCATACCAATTTGATGGATTAGATAATCAGGGGTTACCAACCTTTAAGCACTTAAATGAGCCAAACTCAACACCAGAAGAGCAGCTAAAAATGATGCTTGTATACGAAGGGCAAAGATTGCCTAAGTATTACGGGGGATTTGGTACAGAATTTAGATATAAACGTTTGTCTGTTTCTGCCAATTTTAACTATAAATTAGGATATAAAACAAGATTATTAAATTTATATAAAGGGAGCCAGCAGTTACCATTGCCATATGAAAACATGCAATCAGAATTTAACAACCGTTGGACACAACCAGGAGATGAATTGTTAACGGACATACCTGCTTTAAGTAATGAACTTTTAAATGTAAATGATTATTCAACAAATAGTAATTCTGGTATATTTCCAAATGGAGCAACTTTATGGAATTTATACGATTTAAGTGATGCTCGTACAGTTCGTGGAGATCATATTCGTTTGTCATCAGTTTCTCTTTCATATAGTACACCCAAAGAACTTGTAAAAACATTAGGTGTAGAGTCTATGATTTTAGGAGTACAAGCAAGTAATGTAGCTGTTTGGGCATTTGATAGTAAGTTAAAAGGACAAGATCCAGACCAGGTAAGGAATATTGGAGTACCAAATAGACCAACTTTTAGTTTTAGTTTAAATGTTGGTTTGTAACTAATTGAGTTATTAATTAAATTAATTAAGAAATCATGAAAAAAATAAAATACGTATTACTTTTTCTTATAGGCTTTGTGTCTTGTCAAGATTTTCTAGAAGAAGAATCACAAGATTTAACAGCAGTAGAAACTGTAGATCATTTTCAAGCGTTAATGTTAAATGAATTCAGTAATAATTATCCATTATTTAAATCTGTTTATCATATGACAGATGATTTAGAGGAAATTAAATTAGCGCCAACTGCTAGAAAATCAAATAAAACAACATTTACTTGGCAACAAGAAATTGAAATAGATGAAGAGGGTAATACAATACGTAATATCAACACATCTTGGGAATCAATGTATGAAGACATTGCAGTAGTAAATTATGTTATTGAAACTATTGACGATATGGATGGAATTATGGAAGAAAAAGAGTTTGCAAAAGGAGAAGCTTACTTTATCCGTGCAATGTCTTATTTTAATCTATTAAATCTATACGGTCAACCATTTAATGAAGCAAGCAAAGAAACAGATTTAGGTGTGCCAATTCGTGTAAATACAGAAATAGAATTGTCTTACAAAAGAAAATCAGTAGCTGATGGTTATGCTTTGATAGAGAGTGATTTATCTAAAGCTATTGATTATATTGAAAAAAGTGGAATTACAAAGTCTAAATGGCATCCATCTGTAAAAGCTTGTAATTTGTTAATGTCTAGAGTTAAATTATACCAAAAAAAATGGGATGAGGTAATTGTGTATGCAAACAAAGTAATTGCCGATGGGCAATTATCCATGATGCAAACCAATGCTCCATTTGTAACTGAAGGAAATGAAGAAATACTTTATGTTTGGCACAAATCATATAATGGATTAATTGATGCACCTAGTTCTTCTGAGGTTGCAGGATATAGAGCAAGTGAAACACTATATGATTTATATGAGTCTGGAGATAATCGTAAAGACGCATTTTTAAACTCATTTGTACAAGGTGGTAATACACACTATATTAATAGAAAACATAATGGAGGTTATGATGGATCAACATCTACATCAGTTTATACAACGATGGGGTATCAAAATTTAAGAGTTGGAGAAGCTTACCTTAATAAAGCAGAAGCATTAGCGCAAGGTAACGATGTAACTGCTATTGAAATAATTAAAGTATTACATGGGTTTCGTTTTGCTAACACCACATCACTTGTGTACCCAAACACTCCTGATGAGATATTAAATTATATTAAAAACGAGAGAAGAAGAGAACTGTGTTTTGAAGACCATCATCGTTGGTTTGATTTAAGACGTATGAATAATCGTCCAGAAATAGAACATATTTACACCACTGTAGATGAACAAGGAGATGTTGTGAAAACAGAAACATATACACTGTTTTCTAATGACCTTAACTATACGTTGCCAATTCCAATTAAAGAAAGAGAAAATAATCCAGGGATAATTAATAATGAAAGAGTAGATAAATTACCAGTTATTAATTAATAAACTTAAAAGAAAAAAAATGAAAAAATATATATTATTTTTAAGTGCTTTGGTCTTTTTATTACAGGCCTGTAGCTCAGATGAAGGAATGTTAACACCTTCTAATATTGATGAAAATCGCGCCATTGTTTTGGCAGATATGTCAAAGCCATTGGTAAAACGTTTGGTAAATGATTTTAATAGCGGTTTATTATATGAATACGATGCAAATTTAGATTTCCGTTATACCTCAGAAGGTATTTCCGAAACACAAAAATGGAATGGTATAAAAATACCGACAATTAAAGAAGATCGATTTACAGATAGAAATGGAAATGTAGTAGACTTGTTTGATTACGTGATTAGTTTTCCAAATAAAAATGTAGTTGTTAAAACCTACCAAGAGCATGTAGATGCCTCGTTACAATTCTTAGACACAACATTGTTTTCTTATTTTAAAAGTAACAGTAAGGTTGCAAATTTATTTCCTAATAAAATGTTAATAGCATCTAAAGTTTCAGCAACAACAGAAACTAGTGTTGAAGCTTTAACTGAGTCAGATTCTCGTGTATCTAGTTCTACAGGTAATAAAGCATTGCGTTCTGTTTATAATAGAAACTCTATTGTTTTTAACGGTAGTCTAAAGGATGTCGCACCTCGTTACGAGAAATTTAAAAAAGATAATTTTTATGTTTTTCTTGTAAGAATGATGGATTTAAATGATTTATATGATGAGTTTCCACGAGAATTATTTGAAGAGAAAAGACAGTATTACGGAGATACTATTGGTGCAGTTTATGGTAGTAACTCTCCATACAGAACATCACCTAGAATTGCACATTCATGGTACCATGAGTTAGGATTTCTAGATTCAAACTACTTGACAAAAAATGAAGTTAGGTATTCTTATGACTCAAGTACAAGAACCTATATTAACCCAACTGTGAGATCCTCTTCAGGTTTTGGAACAAGAAGATATATTTACCCGAAACACATGTTTCCTTCAAATAAAAAGGAAGAGATTAAAATATTTTTAAATGAGTTAATTCATCGAAAAGCAGCAAGCACTAGATATATAGTAGGATTTGACGATTTGCCAAACAAGCTGCGCGGGTATTTACGAGAAACAGCTGATGTATTTATTTCTTGGGGAATTAACTTGAGAGCATTCAATCCAGAAATTGAATCACTCTATAAGTAATTTATTAGCTCTAATTAATTTGATAATTATTAATAAAAAACTAAATAATGAAAAAATTAGCAAAATATTTAACGCTCTTAACAATAATGAGCTTACTCGGATTTTATTCGTGTAAAATTGAACCAGATTTTCCGTTACCAGGTTTTGAAAATAGTGAACGAGAAGTAACTATAAGAAGAGATACGGTGCCTGAATTTTTTGAGTTAAAACTACAATTAAATGTGCCAAATGGTGTAAGTAGTATTGAAGTCAAAGATGGATTAACTAACGAGCATTTAGGTAATGTTGAGGGTTATGATAATCAGAAAGAATTTGAAATGACCTATAAATTAGACCTAAGACAGATTAGTAAAGAAAAGGATACTGTTTTTAACCTTCTTTTTAGAGTTGTAGATAATTATGATATAGGCTTTAATAAAGCGGTTATTGTAAATGTAAAAAAAGAATCAAGACCAGAGATTATTAATTTTGAAGGTGGAGATGTAATTAAACTTTCAGGCCCAATATACAAACCAGAAGGAGATGCAGTTACAGGTGCGGTTCCTCTAAAGTCAATCGAATATATTTTTAATGGAAATCAAAAATACTTTTATGAAGTACCTAATGATACTCTTATTTATGAATTTGAACTAAAAAAAGGAATTAGTTTTCAAAATGACAACATGGTTAAAAATCAGCCATATCCTTTTAGTATTATTGTAACAGATAATAGAGGATTAACCTATACTAAAGAAGTCTCTTTAGTCTTGTCTGCAAGTCTTCAAATACCTAAAAAGATCATTTATTATGATCAAAGAAATAGAACGACTACGATTAATATTGGTACAGATAACGCTAGTAGAATAGACAGTGTTTCGTATGCAAATGGTTCTTCAACATATACATATACTTTTGAATATGGAACTGATGATAAGGTAAATAAAATGGTGTATTCTAATTATTACTCTAGATATAAAAGAGATACAAGAACTGAGTATAACTTTGCATATAACGCCACTGGGCAAATAAGCTCTATACGTAAAATATATTATAGAGTATATGATAGCCATCCAACAGTTCAAGAAGATTATGAAGAAGAAGTAATTGCACAACGTTTTACATATGATAGTTCTGGAGCACCGGATGGATTCTACGGGCAATCTGAAGTAGTAGAAGGGCCATTTTACACAGACCCATTTGATTTGGGTGAGCCATTGTTTTCTGGGTATTACCAAACATATGATGTTACTTCAACATTAGCGCGTAATTTTTCATCTGTTGAAGAGTTTAAAACGGTATTCATGCCAACATATATTGAAGGGTTACCCCCTTTTGTATATACAAACTCTTCGAGTAATATGTGGTTTTATGACTTGTTTACTCGTAAATTAATGCCAAATAAAGTTCGTGCCCAAAGCCAAGAATATAAAGATGCTTCTTATACATATTTAAGAGAACCAAATTATTCTTACTCAACAACTTCAGAAGGGTTAATTGATAGAATGACACTTACTTTTACAGGTGGTGGGTCTAGCTATAAAGGGAAAAACTATATATATGAATTTACTTACTAAAAATTAATAAAGGTATTTTTTTAAGCTGCCTTCAAAATGAAGGCAGCTTTTTCTCCTTTTTATTTAGCTGAAAAAGGAATATAGACACAATTTTTAATCATTTTAAGTAGTATTTTAAAAGTAACATTGAATTTTTATGATAAATATTAGTAATTATATGAAGAAAAATAAACTTTCTTCATTCAATGGATTTTTAGTTGCCATTATAACGGTAATTGTTGTTTTAACTGGATGTGAAAATAATAAAAACATTATCACACAGATAACAATTACTACAGACTCTAAAGATGTTAAAAGTGCATCTTTTAGAGGTAAAAATAAATTATGGGAACGTTCAGATCGTATTTTCAGAGATGAGGATGGAATTATTTTTTATCAACCAGAAATAGCAACAAACAACTTTTTTATATCCAATATTAGTAGTGTTGGTGGAACCTTTTATTTTTATTTAGAAAAAGGAGACCATTTACAATTAAATATAAGAAAAAACTCCTTAAAAATTGTTGGAGAAACCAGGGCTGCAAATCAAAATCGTTTGATAAAAGAGATTTATAAAGTTAGAAAAACTATTTATAATAAATTCTTATTAAATAAAAATGAGTTGAATCATGTTCAGTCTAAAGAACTGAATAAGTTGTATACACAAATTGATGCCCTTGTTTTAAAGTTCATGAAAAACAAGAAAAAATATTCGAAAAGATTTTTAAGTTTTGTTAAATTAGATAATGCATATTTTCGTATTAAAAATGATTTAAAAATGCCTAATTATAGGTTAAAAACCTATCATGATTTTTCTAAAGAAGAAATTGTAATTCTAAATAAGTGTTTGAGTGATTCTAAAAACGAAGATGCAATTTTATCTTTAAGTTATAGACAGGTGTTGAATGCGTACATAGATTATTTAAGGATACATGATCCAAAAAGCATATTAGTAAATGGTAAAGATTGGTTAAAGAATGAAGCAACTATAGCTCAATACTTACCGTTGGGCTCAACTAGAACCTATGTGATAGCTAATAATTTATTAAGGATTCTTTATTACAATGCTAAAAGAGAAAAATATTTAGAGGTGGTTAAAAATAATGCTGGAGAATGGAGCTCTTTTATTTTAGAATTAGCTGCTGCTCAAAAAGGTAAAAAAGGAAGAAAAGTGTATAATGCTCCAGTAGATTACCCAAAAATTGAAGGACTTGACCCAAAAGGAAAAATAGTTAGCTTATCAAGTTTAAAAGGACAATGGGTTTATGTAGATATATGGGCAACTTGGTGTGGACCATGTATTTTTGAAATTCCTTATTTAAAAAAGATGAAGCAAAATCTTAAAGATTATAATGTTGCTTTTGTTGGTATCTCTGTAGATAAAGAAAAAGATAGGGAAAAACTTTTAGCAATGATAAAAGAGAAGAAGTTAAAAGGGGTACAGATTCATAAACCAATAATTAATACAGTCTACTCTCAGTTTGGTATAAAAGGGATTCCACACTTTGCAATTATTAGTCCAGAAGGAAAACTTTATTTAAATAAAGCTCCAACTCCCTCTACAGGTATTTCTGAACGTTTGTTAAAATCTCTAGCAGGTAAAAGATAAAATAATTATTATATAACACTTTATTGTTTCAAAAAACACCTTATTTATTGATAACTCAAATAAATAAGGTGTTTTTTTATTCATTTTTGTCACTCTAAAAAGATATTATAACGTCTCTTCTTTAACAGCTTATTATTATTAAAATATTTTCTTATGGCATTTTCAAAATTAATTAATTCAGTGATTTTATTGTTTTTAGGTGTTTTTACAAATATTGTTGTAGTAAGTCAAGTCATAGAAATGCCTAAAGAGATAGCATTTGGAGAATTAGAAAATGGGCTAACTTATTATATCATCCCTAACGGAGAACGTGGTAAAATTCGCTTAACGATGCTTTCTAACACCGGCGCATTGGCAGAAAGTAAAAATGAACATGGCTTAGCTCATGTATTAGAGCATATGATGTTCAAAGGGAGTAAAAATTATCCAGGTAACACAAGTTATAAAGTTATGGATGGTATGGGAATGCGAATAAGTAAAGAAATGTCAGCGTTTACATCTGGTCTACACACAGAATTTAACTTGTATATTCCAGAAAAAAATGAAGTTTATATGCGTAAAAGCTTTCTTTTATTTAAAGATTGGATGTTTAACTTACGTATAAAGAAAAAAGCTCTTGATACTGAAAAGAAAGTTATAATAGAAGAAATAAATAGAGGAGGAACACCTGCATCACCCTATTTAAACGGAACAATGTTAGAAGGTCATGATGTTTTAGGAAGTAAAGAAGCGATTAATTCTGTAACAGTAGATAAAATAAATTCTTTTTATAAAAAGAATTATACACCAAATCAATTAGCAATCTTAATTTATGGTAAAGTAGATAAAAACAAAGCAATTGAATTGGTTAAAGAAATTTTTGGTAAGGTAACTGCTAAAGAAGAGAACAAGAGTCATAAATATCCAAACCTTAGTGATAAGACAGTTATAGATAGAACTTATTACCGTAAATCAAAAAAGAAGGAAAAATTACTTATCATAGCTTCAAAACGAAAGGTATTGCCGATCAATACTTATAAAAAATTTAAGCAGCATTTAGTCAATATTCTATTTGGTAAAATGCTAGAAAACAGATTGAAGTATCAGGGTAATAAGGAGTTAAGTCAGTCTAAAGTTAGAGTTTCAAATATGTTGTCAGGGAACCAGTTTACAAATTTTAGATTAAAAACATCTAAAAATATAACCTATGAAAATTTACTTGATATTTTTTGTAGTGTAATAGCACAGACAAAAAAATATGGATTTACTAAAGAAGAAATTGAATATTATGTTAGTGATTTTATAGCAAGGCTTGAAAAGAGTAAAAATGATACACATGTCACATATTCTGAAGTAGAAAAACACTTTTTGACTGGAAACATTCCGTTATCAGGTAAAATGAAATATGAATTTAGTAAAAAATGGTTAAGCACATTAAAATCAGAAGATTTTATGCCTTTGTTAACAAACTTTATTAATGATCATAAGACAATTTTATTTGATAGTACATCAACAGCATATACCTCTAGGTTTGATAAATCATATATTATAGATAAAATAAATTCTATTGAACGATTAAAAGTATTTCAAAATAAAATTAATATTCCAGCCAAAAGGAATGTAGTAAAACCCAAATTTATTAACTATAAATTAAACATTGACCCTACAGTTAAAATTGTTGAACGAATACTATTGGCAAATAATTTGGTGCTATTAAAATATAAAAATGGAGTAAGGGTTATTTTAGATAATTACCCACAAAAACAAACACTAATTAAACTTGTAGGAAAAGGTGGTTTAAATAGTATTCCTATAAATGATAGAATTGATTTTAAAAAACAATTAAGGTTTTTGTTCGGAAGTTACGGAGAGTATTCAACAAAAGAGGTAAGTGCTGTTGAACGATCATTAAATGTTTTCAAAAAAATATCAATACAAAATTTTGGATACGAGTATGAGTTAAAAGGGAATCCAGAATATTTTGAAGAACTTTTAAAGTTATTTAATTTATCTATAATTAAAGCAGTACCACCAAATGTTACACGTTTTAATAATCGATTTAAACAGCATAAAACCAGTACAGGTAATGGATACTCATCATTTGTAGATAGTCTCAATTTAAAAACTGTTTTTAATAAAAAAGGCACTGTACATAACACAGAAAAAATAGCACGCTTTTTTAGATATAATCAGTTATTAAAAACAAACTTGTCACAATCTATTGTGTATATAAAAGGGAATTTACCGATTAACATTGAAACTTTAGTTTCAAAATATATAGCCAGTATACCAATATCAAAAGTAGATAATTTATCTAACCTTAGATCCAAAAAAGTATTAGCAAAATGCATATTTATGAAAGAATTTTATTGGAAACGACCAGTGAGTATTCTTAATTATTTATTTACTGCAATACCAAATAAACAACAAACATTTAAAGACGAATTAATTCTTGAGGCTATTGCATTATATGCAGAAATAATAATGCTCAAAACTCTTAGAGAAAAATATGGTTTAGTCTATTCAACAGGGACTACTGCAACAATTAAAAACAGCCCTTTTTACTTTAAGTCATTAAGTTTTAGGTATATGATTAGCCCTCTTCAGATAGAAGAGTCTAGAAAAATAATGGAAAATGAAGTTTTAAAACCATTAAGTAAAGGCCAAATAACCCCGTTAAAAGTGAAGCAACTAAAAGCAATGTTAAAAAGTGTTTATATCACTTCCTTTTATGATAACAAACAAATTGATGAAGCGTGGTTACAGCAAAGTTTAAAGTATAATAGAGTTTTATCGCCCAAGTTAATCAAAGAAACAATAGAGGCTATTACTATAAACGACCTAGAAACTGCAATGAAAAACGTTATTAATAAAAAGAAACATTTTGTTTTGATTAGAAAGCCAAGTACCAAATAAATCAAATATTTTTTATATTGATGTCACTCTCTTCTATAAAAAAAGCGTCACCTATATAAGAACAGCTAGTAAAACTTATCGTTTTGAATGAAGCCGTTTGTTAACCTTTAAAATTAGTTAAATGAAAAAAGTGGTCAAAATAATATCTTTTTTACTCTTAATATCAACAAGTAGTTTATATGCTCAGGGAATAAAGTTTGAAAAAACTTCTTTTATGAATGCATTAGCTAAAGCAAAAGAGCAAAACAAATTAGTGTTTATTGACTTTTACACTGTTTGGTGTGGACCATGTAAAGCAATGGATAAAAATGTTTTTACAGATGCTAAAGTAGGAGAGCTTTTTAATAAAGAGTTTATTAACATAAAATTAGACGCGGAAAGAGAGGGGATGCAAACGGCAAAAAAATATAAAGTAGGTGCATACCCAACACTAATGTTTGTTAATGGAGATGGAGAAATGGTATATAAAAAAGTTGGTGGGCTAGATGTGTCAATGACTATTTCAATGGGTAACGGAGCTTTAGAGTCTGTTAATAGTAGCTTTAGTCTTGCTAGTTTACAGAAGCAATTTCATAAAAAGAAGAATGATGCAACATTTTTGAAACTATATTTTAATAAAATGATAGAATATGGAAAGAGCCCAATTGAAGGAATAGAAGCATGGTTAAAAATTCAAACAGAAATTAAAGAATCTGATGTAGATATGATGGAGTTTTTAATGCAGTATTCAAAGTATTTAATTGTAGGTGGAAAAGCAGAGGAAATATTATACACCAATTACAATGAATTTTGGGACATAGCTACTAGAAATGAAGAAGTGTCTCTAAAAAACATGAAGTACAATATAGTTAATAATACACGTGGTCAGGCATATAAAAGAAAGAATCCAGAGCTTATGCGTGCTTTTATTACAAGCTGGAAAGGGTTAGCAGAAGATAGGAAGAAAACGGGAAATTTAGCAGACTATGAGTTGGATTACCTCTGGTTTAAAAAAGACTATAATGTATATAAACGACAAGCTGCTTCCTATATAGATAGCATTGTGAGTGCTAAATCAATAACTCAAATACGTATTGATGACAAGGCATATTACGAGAACTATAAAAACACAAAGTACAAACCAAGCTTAATTGGCGATGCAGTATTAAAAAATTTAAAAACAGGAAAAGATGCATTGACTCAAAAGAGAGCGATAGAAAAAATTGGTTATAAGTATTTACGTTTATGCAAAAAAAGGAAAGATTATAAACGTTTAATGCATTGGGTTGACTATGGCTTACAACTTGCACCTTCATACCATGAAATTGATAATTTAAAAGCTAAAGTTCTGTATCAGCAAGGAAAGGTGAAAGAAGCTATTGGTTTTAAAGAACAGGCATTAAGTAAACTTCCTAAAAGGCATAAAAAGCACCCGATTATTCAGAGAGAGTTAGACCAAATGAAGAAGGGTGAGAAATTGTAACAATACTAACACTAAAAGAAACATGAGAAATATATTTTACGCACTGATATTGTCATTTATTCCATGGTTAACGATAGCTCAAGGAATCAATTTTGAAAAAGGAACATTTAATGAAGCCTTAGCTAAAGCAAAAGTTGAAAATAAATTATTATTTATTGACGGTTATGCCGTTTGGTGTGCACCATGTAAGAAAATGGATAAAACTGTATTTCTTGAAAAAGAGGTAGGCGCATATTTCAACAAAAATTTTATTGCCTTAAAGGTAGATGTAGAGAGAGGTGAAGGTCCGTTTTTGAAAAAAAAATATGATATTGAAGGGCTTCCTGGATATGTTTTTATTGATGGAAATGGGCATGTAGTCTATCGATTTTCTTCGGCAATGCCCACAGCAAAGTTTATGAAAGAAGTACAACGTGCTGTATTATATTCTAAAGACTTAAACAGTATTGGACGACTTGCAGAACGATACGAAACTGAAAAAGATGATGAAAAAGTTGTAGGCTTATATTTAGAAAAGCTTAAAGAAAGTAAATCTAAAAACTATGTAGATGTTCTTGAGCATTACCTAAATATTCAAAAAAACATTAAAGAATCAAGTAAAGAAATGGTTGTTTTATTAGCTAATCATAGTAATGAAGTAATATTTGGAGGGAAAGCAGATGAAATTTTTCAACGAAATTATGGTTCTGATGCTTGGAAACTGTATGTGCGTAAAGATATTCGTGAAAAGTATCAGCGTTTAAAACGAAGAATGGTGCAGAATACAACCAATTATGCAATCGTAAAAAGAGATACAACAATTTTAGAAAAAGCCATTGAAAATGCTGCTACAGTTGGTTATAAAACTGGTAAATCTCAAAGAAACAGAACCTATACATATTATTATTATCAAACCGGAAATGGAGAGAAATATAAAAAAATGGTAAAAATAGACAACGAATTGTTTATTAAATCTATTAATGTTAAAAAGAGACGTAATCATTACTTAAACTGGCAAAAGCGAAAGAAAGCTGGCGAAAAAAAAGCATTACGTTCTAGGCCATACTCTATTCGTTTAAGTCAAAATGTTTCATCAATGGTATATAGTTATGCAAATTTTGTAAAAACCGCTAAAGAAAAAGAAGATGTGCTTAGATGGATGAAAGTTGCTTATGATATTATTCCAGGTGATGCAAAAATTATGAGTGAATATGCTAATATATTATACTTGTTTGGCAATGATAAACCACAAGCTATTAAGCTAAAAGAAGAGGCTTATAGAATAGCTGTTAAAGAAGGAGTAAAGACAAAAGATGCAATGAGGCTTGACCTTAATGTAATGAGGAAAGGAAAAATAATTAACCTAAAATAAGGTTATAAAATATTATTAAAATCATCAAATGAGAAAATTATTTTCAACATTTATAGTAGTGTTAATTTGTAGTATTACAACATATGCACAACAGTTTACAGATCTAAGCCAACTAATACCTAGAGATCCAGACATTCGTAAAGGAGTTTTACCTAATGGGTTAACTTATTATATCAAGAAAAATCAATCACCAAAAAAAAGAGTTAGTTACTATATTTATCAAAATGTTGGAGCTGTTTTAGAAACAGAAAAACAAAATGGATTGGCACATTTTTTAGAGCATATGGCTTTTAATGGAACTAAAACATTTCCAGGAAATCAACTTATTGATGAACTTTCAAATCATGGAGTTAAATTTGGTAGAGAAATAAATGCATATACAACTCAAAATGAAACGGTTTATAATATTAGCAAAGTACCTTCTGGAAATGAAGAGTTGACAGATACTTGTTTGAAGATTCTTCGTGATTGGTGTAATTATTTATCCTTAAAAACAGAGGATATTGATGCAGAAAGAGGGGTTATAACTGAAGAACGACGTACAAGAAGAAATTCTAGTTCTCGAATTAGAGAAAAGATAGGGCCAGTAGTTTATAATGGAACTATATATGGATATAGAGATGTAATTGGAAGTCTAGATGTTATTCAAAATTTTCACCCAGATACCTTACGTTCATTTTATCATGATTGGTATCGAACAGATTTACAGGCAATAGGTATCGTTGGTGATGTTAATGTCGATGAAATAGAACAAAAGATAAAGGCATTATTTTCTGAAATTCCAGCTGTAAAGAATCCTAAGAAACGTCCGTTTATTAAAATTCCAGATAATAAAGAACCTATGTTTGTGTTAGGTCTTGATTCCGAAGCGCGAAAATCGAAAATTACTTTTGCTATGCGTCGTAAAAATGTAGAGGATAAAACCTTGAATAAAATGCGTCGAAATTATGTACAGTCATTTTTCAATTTTTTAATGAGAGCCAGGATAAATGAACAATTACAAAAAGGAAATGCACCGTTTTTTGGCGGTAGCGTAAAAGTAACCGGTATTGTTAGAGGATACAGTGCGTTAAAAGTATCAGCAACTGCAAAAAAAGGTCGTGAAGCGGAAGCCTTAGAAGGGGTTTATAAAGAATATGAACGCGTTCGTCAACATGGGTTTACTGCAACTGAATTAGAACGACTTAAGAAGAATTTTTTAGTAAGTTCAGAAAATAAATTTAAGCGCAAAGATCAAGTGAGCAATGATGCCATTGGAAAGGCATTAAAAACGGACTATTTAACTGGTAACGTTGTTACAAGTGCAGATTTTGATTATCAATTTGCAAAATTTATTATTCCAACAATAACACTTCAAGAAGTATCGGCAATTGCAGATCATTGGAAAACAGACCATAACTGGACAATTTCAATTACAGGGCCTGAAAACAATTCTATTCATATAAACAAAGAAGAAGCATTAACAGTTATAGAAAACGTTGAGAATAGCAAACTTGATGCATATGAAGATAATGTATTAGGTGATCAAGAGTTAATAGCAAGTTTACCAAAAGGAGGAACCGTTATAAAAGAAAAGCAGTTGGCAGAATTTAAAGCGGTAGAGTGGACGCTTTCTAACGGAGCTAAAGTGGTGTTTAAACATGCGGATCACGATAAAAACAGAGTAGAATTAATAGGAGTGAGCGAAGGTGGACTATCGCGTTATAAACCAATTGACTTGCCTTCTGCTTCAAATGCAGCACGGTTTACAAAAAATTATGGATTAGGGGCATATGATAAACTTGAATATAAAAAGTTAATGACTGGTGTGTCTGCTGGTTCAAAAGTGAGTATTGGTTCGTATTCTGAATCTATTTCTGCATGGAGTACTCCAGAAGATTTTGAGCAGATGATGCAGTTAACCTATCTCCGTTTTGAAAAACCTCGATTTGATGAAGTTATGTATAACAATCTGATGAAACGGAATTATGAAAATCTTGCTACAAGTAAAAAGAGTGTTCAAAACATAATGAACGATACATTGGGGTATATAAACTCACAAGGAAATCCAAGAGTTTTAAAATTTGGAAAAAAATATCTTGACGATATTAGTTTTGATAGAATGAAGCAAATCTATCTAGAGAGATTCACAGACGCTAGTGATTTTATTTTCTTTATTGTAGGAAACGTAAAAGAGTCTGAAGCGAAACAATTAGCAGCTACATATATTGGTGCTATCAAAAATCTTGACAGAAAAGATCATTGGATTGACCATAAAGTTAGATCTCCAAAAGGGAAACACTTTAAGGAAATAACCTTGCCAATGACTGATGATAAATCTACGGTTATGATTAAAATGAAGTCCAAAAGCGAGTACACCAGAGAAAATATTATTTATCATTCTATTTTAAAATCTATTCTTGAGCTACGTTTCACAAAGAATATTAGAGAAAAAGAAGGTGGAACTTACGGAGTTCGAGTTAGTTCAGGAGTGCAACGAATTCCTAATGAAATTAAATTGATGACGATAAAATTTGATTGTGACCCATCTAAAGCAAACTACTTAAAATCATTAGTTTATGATGAATTTAAAGCTGTTCAAAAAAACGTTAACGCTGAGGAGTTAAATAAAATCGTTCTTAACTTGAAAAAGAATAACGAACAAACAAAGAATCATAATAGTTATTGGATGAGTGCTTTGCAAACCTATTATAAAACTGGTTTTATTCGAAATTCAGCCAGTTATTTTGATAATATAGTTAATTCAGTGACACCAAAAGATATTAAAAATGCCGCTCGAAGATTTTTCAGAAAAGCAGATGTTATTGATGTCATTTTTAATCCCCAAAAAAAGAAGAAACAACACAACTAAATTTTATAAATAGAAGCATCAATCATTAAACTTTGTTTTCGTGAATTAATTTATTGTTTTGAGAGATGCTATAAGGGCGCTTTAATACGCGCCCTTTTAACCCAACAAAAAACACTATTATGAGAAAAATTATTTTTTTTATTACTTTAGTTATTGGTTTTAGTGCAACAGGTCAGATTTTAAATCCTGTAAAATGGTCTACTTCTGTGAAGAAAATTTCTATAAACGAATACGAGTTAATTGCTACAGCAAAAATTGAAAATGAATGGCATTTGTATGCTCAAAATGTACCAAAAGGTGGACCAATTCCTACTTCTTTTACTTATTTAAGTTCTAGAGATTATTTAAAAAAAGGAAATACAAAAGAAGATAAAGGTCAGGTTGTAGATGATCCTATATTTGATATGAGGATTAAGTATTTTGATGAAAAAGCAAAATTTATACAACGTGTAAAGTTAAAATCAAAAGCTCCATTTGTAATTAATGCAATAGTTGAATATATGGCATGTAATGATACACAGTGTTTAGCTCCTAAAGAGGTTGATTTGGTTTTCAATATTAAATAACTAAAATAGAGCAAGATGAAAAAATTACTATTTCTTTTAGTGTATATTTTTTTTAGTCAGACGGATGTGATTTCCCAAGTCCATGATCCAATAAAATGGACAACTTCTGTTGAAAAAATATCTGAAACGGATTATAAATTAATAGCCAAAGCAAAAATAGAATCAGGATGGCATTTGTATTCACAAAATGTTCCTAATGGTGGACCTCTTCCAACTACTTTTACTTTTGATGATGAAGATGGAGTCTTTAAAATTAAAGGGAATACCATAGAGGGGAGAGGTTTAATTGTTGAGGATCCAGTATTTAAGATGGCTATTAAATATTTTGAAAATGAAGCGGTATTTGAACAATCAATACAAGTCTTAGGAAATAAATTATCGTTAAACGCAATAGTTGAATTTATGGTTTGTGATGATTCAAAATGTTTACCGCTTACCGAAGTAGATTTAGAGTTCACAATTAAATCAGGGAAACCTGTAGTTAAAAAAGTAGATAAAATAACCACTGTTTCTAACGAGAATCAAAATTCATCAGAAAAGAAAGGGGTGTTGGGAATTTTTCTAATTGCATTTTTCTCCGGCTTTGCAGCCTTACTAACACCATGTGTGTTTCCAATGATTCCGATGACAGTTAGCTTTTTTACTAAGCAAAGTAAAACCAAAGCAGCAGGAATCAGAAATGCGATTATCTATGGAATTTCAATTATAGTAATCTATGTGCTATTAGGAATTTTTGTAAGCTTAGTTTTTGGTGCTGATGCATTAAATGCATTGTCTACCAATGTGTGGTTTAACTTAGTCTTCTTTTTATTACTCTTAATTTTTGCGGCATCATTTTTAGGAGCTTTTGAAATTATGCTACCAAATTCTTGGGCTAACAAAGTAGATGCTCAAGCAGATAGAGGTGGCTTAGTAGGTATTTTCTTTATGGCATTAGCCTTAGCAATTGTTTCTTTTTCATGCACAGGCCCAATTGTTGGGACATTGTTAGTAGAAGCCGCTTCTGGCGGAAGCCAATTAGGACCAATTATTGGAATGCTAGGTTTTTCTTTAGCTATAGCATTACCATTTGCTTTATTTGCTGCTTTCCCAGGATGGTTAAATTCTTTACCAAAATCTGGCGGATGGTTAAATACAGTAAAAGTAGTACTAGGGTTTTTAGAATTGGCATTGGCATTTAAATTCTTGTCAAACGCAGATTTAGTATTGCAATTACACATATTAGAAAGAGAAGTATTTATTGCGATTTGGATTGCCATTTTTGGAGCATTAGCATTTTACTTATTCGGAAAAATACAATTACCACATGATAGCCCAATGAAACATATTTCTGTTGGAAGATTAGGTTTAGGATTGGTAGTAATGTCGTTTACCATCTATATGATTCCTGGGTTATGGGGAGCACCGTTAAACTTAATAAGTGCATTTCCGCCACCACAACATTACAGTGAGTCTCCATATGGAGTTGGATTTACAAAATTAGGAAGTGGAGGAGCAACTGCACATGCTGATATACCAGAAGGAGCGCATTTAATGGCGCCACATGATATTTTAGCCTTTAATGATTATGATAAAGGATTGGCCTATGCAAAAAAAGTTGGCAAACCAGTTATGTTGGATTTTACTGGACATGCATGTGTGAATTGTAGAAAGATGGAGCAAAACGTTTGGGTAAAACCAAAGGTATTACAAATGTTAAAGAATGATGTGATTTTAATTTCACTGTATGTAGATGATAAAAGACCTTTACCAGCAAATGAAGTTGTAGACTCTAAGTTAAAACCAGGAAAGAAGTTGAAGTACATTGGTCAGAAATGGAGTGAATTACAAACCATGAAATACAAAGCAAACACACAACCCATGTATGTGTTAATGGATCATAATGAGAACAACTTGATAGCTCCTGTAGCATATACCCCAGATGTAGATACATATTATAATTGGTTGGTAAAAGGAGTGAAAAGCTTTAAAAAATGAATTTTTAATAGTTGATTTTGATTATAAAAGTCGTTTTGGAGCAATCTAAAACGGCTTTTTTTATTACGAATCAATTTATATAGTGTTTCGGGGTTTTATTATAAAAGAAAAAAATCTAATCAAGTGTTTTCAGAAGATTAGAATTTTAAGCTGTACTCGAGGTAGGAATCGAATCCATACTCTCGAAAGAACTGGATTTGAATCTAGCACTTTTTTTATAATCTTCTTAGGAAATATAAACACCCTCCTTTTCCCATGTTTTAACAAGGTGTAATCCATAATTTATTCTTTTTCTTTCTCTACTTCCCATCTAAAGTTTGTAATACTTCAAGACCATAATAGGTATTAGATCATGTCTGTTTTCTTTTTGAGACCAAACAGCGACTTAAATCTCTAGACCTTATA
Organism: uncultured Polaribacter sp.; assembly: GCA_963977615.1. Classification (GTDB taxonomy): domain Bacteria; phylum Bacteroidota; class Bacteroidia; order Flavobacteriales; family Flavobacteriaceae; genus Polaribacter. Next base: position 52,996 of record CAXBPL010000013.1, read on the forward strand.
GTAAATAGTACAACAGCTATAAAATAGATCTATAAATCACATTTATAGATTCCTGATGTGGACCACTTGTGGTAGCTCGCTTCTAATTATAATATAAAGCATGGCTCCGACAAGTGGTCCACATATAAAGATGTATTAAATCTTAAATTTAAACAATGAATAATAATTATTATTCTTTTTCAACACACACAATCCACCCACAGATTTACACTCGGTTAACTGCACATGCAGAGAGCCAAAAGCTAGATGAAGAAACTCAAACTTTACTAGACAAATTCGTAAATGACTTTGCGAAACGCAACAAGCAAATTAGCTCTTTAGATTACTGCTCTAAGTTTATTGCAAAACATAGAGATGAACTTCATGAACTTGACAACCTGAAAAGTACCACGCCAAAACAATTCCTTTATAACTTCTTAGGGTACACCAACCAATGGAATGCCAGTACAAGGTCATTTGGAAAAAAATCAAAAGAAAGAGAAGAAGAAAGAGCAGAAGAAATCACAGAAAAAGAGCTAATCAATGATATGACTAACCCTAAGGCATCCATAAAGAAGTTGCTAGATGCTTCAGGAGGAGATCTTACAGCTGTAAAACCTTTCTTGCCTGCTATTATAATATCGCTTAAAACCAATACGAGAGATGCAGATAAAATGGTATTCAAACACACAGGTAGATTTTGTTTTGACTTTGATAAATTCAAAGATAAAAAAGAAGCCGTTAAGTGGATGAATAAAGTATGGAAAGGCACCAAAAACGTAAAGCCATATATGGCCTTTGTATCTCCTAGAGGTAAAGGATTCAAAATATTTTGTCAAGTAGATATTTCAAATTCTGGTTTTCAAGGAGACTTCGGTTCAGAAGATAAAATAGTTGTTTCAAAGCACCATAAAGTATGGTATGAAGGCGCAAGAAAAGAATTAGAATCTAAATTACCTGAACTCAAAGAGTGGATAGATTTGGCAACTAATGATTCTACGCGTTTGACTTACATTCCTTTTATAGCGAATAAAGCTAGTGATTTTAAATATGATTCTTCAAGAGTGTCTTCTTATTCTGAAATAGTTGAGAATGAAAGAAAACTAGAACATGAAGCACTTCTTCAAAAGATTTCAGAGAACCAAGTTGAGGTTGACAAAGTTATGAAGGAGCAAAATATCTCGTCTCAAGAAGAAGCATACAGTTTATTGCTAAAAAAGGAATCCTATAATTTTGATTTAGACCGAGAGACTGATAAATTTATAAAAGTAATAGATTTTATAGAGGAGCAAATTCACAAAGATTCTCGTATTGAAAGTTGGGTTTCTGAAGAATTCAACAACTATCATTCACTTCAAATATTAAGTTGGGTTTTGTATGGGGTATTTGGAGATTTGGCCATTGAACAAATGAAAAGATTAATACCTGCTGATTCTAATAAATTAGATGAAGGCCATAATGACTATCGTTGGGCAATGAGATCTCAGTATGATTATAGTGAAGAACAACTGAAATCTTTGACACCAGCCCCCTTCTATGCGAGGGTACGGAAGTTGCCAATTGTCAATGATTTTATCTCAGAAAACTTTGGAGCATCCTCTCAAAACTTTTCTGATTTTAAAATTATTAATGATTATTACGAAACTTACATCCGCAATAAAAATCTTGATGATAATGATAATGATCAAGCTAACTTAGCAGAGTTTTTAGATAACATGACCTGTTATATGAATAAAAAGAAAGTAAGGTTACCCTTAATAGAAGAATTTGATAGCCTTGTTCCTGAAGTGGTGCTTGGTCCCAGCGATTATTTAGACAAAGATGTGATGCATGATCTTTTTCAAACTAAATATGCAGATAAGAAAATTTTCTTTTTACGAAGCCAGTGCGGTAAATTAATTGCCGTCTCAAGATGGGAATCTTGAGTAATAAAACATTTGAATTGCTGGAAGGCTATAGCCACAATCAATTTAAAAATTGATTGAAGGTACGTAAGTGAACAATAAAAAACTTGCGCTAAGTCCGCCAATCAGCAGCTAAGCTAATTCATAACATAAATATTAGAAGGGCCCACATGTGGGAAGCGCCTATTAATATACTATAAAAGCATGGGGGCCACACTTGGGTCTCTATAGAGAATTAGAAAGTTCAGAGACTATCCTTACGAGGAGTACGCCAGAAGTCTGGCGGAAGTAGATGTTACCTAGAACAGGTAAAGATATAGTCCGATCTTATAGGAAACAATAAGCAGAAAGATATTTCATAAATATTCTTTCGGGAATGAATTAACGATTCATTCTGAACATTAATGACTGGTAAAAACAGTATTACAGGAAATTTAAAATATAAAATGCCTGGAAGGATTGCTTTGGGTATGCCTTTTAAAAGTATAGGAGATCAGATAGCCTCTGATGCTTGGAATAGTCACCAAGCAGAAGATGATAAACAATTATTTGTGAACTCAGGTATTCAAGCTACAATTGAAAGTTTTAAGAAATCTGATAATGAGACTCTAAAACTCAATTATATGAAAACACTAAAAGGCGCCCAAATCCCAAAAGATAAAGATTATGTAATTTATACCACCTATAATCAAATATTAAACATATCACATGAAGATATGGCCACACTTGATTATGTAGTCATTGACGAATGTCATACGCTATCTGATGGATTAAGTTATAGACCAGAGGTAATAGCCAAACTGATTAATTATTTAATCGAATTTGTAGCGAAGAAAAGAAATTCGAAAACCAAAATAATCTTTATGACAGGTACTCCTAATGTTGAATCTTTAGTGATACCAGAACTAATGGAGGTGCAATCCATCAAAAATTTATTTCAAATAATAAAAGTAGACAAAAAATATAAATCTACTCCTATTATGCATTTAACTCATTTAGATACGGTTGATACAAAAAAAAGAAATGATACAGCAATAGCTCAAATTAACAAATACCTTAAGGAGGAAAGAAAGGTGGTTCAAATTTTCAATAATAAAGAGAAAATGATCGAATATGGAAGAGAGATTCAGTCTAAAATCCCTCCCAATATTAACGTGGGATTTTTCCATTCAGGCTCTAAAGGAGAATGTACAGAAAATATTTTATCTGGTAAATTTGGAAAGTACGATGTAGTGCTAGCAACTACTTGTTTTATGAATGGCATCAATATTAATTTGGACAAGATAACTAAGGAAGAGTTTTCTAAGGGAATTACCTCTACACAGAAGTACGCCGTGGTGATAGATCTTGGAGTTATGCAAAAAAAAGTTAGTGCTCTAGATGCGATACAAACTATAAACCGATTTAGAAATAGATTATGTAATTGCACAGTGTTTTTACCTAAAATATTCAAACCAGATCTAAAGAACACCTCAAGGAAGTTTGACTTAAGAAATGCTGGAAATGTCCTTTTAGGCATCAACAGATATAACCATCATTTATTATCTGCTAATAAAGGTAGAAAAGCAAACACCATAGAAGAAATACCCCGGAAACAACAGATTTATTATTTGGACGAAGTAAGAAGAGATCCAAGTAAAATAACAACAGAAATGATTGAAAAAAGAATGCAACAAAGTAAAAATGAAGAGGCTGTTATAAACAGCATTAACGAGAAAACAAGTATATATGAGGATTGGTTTTATTCCTTAGATGGATACCACTATATGGCTAAAGATGCTGGAATTGCATCTATAATTAAACATATAAATGTTTCTGAACCTTTAAAGGATATATCTAAGGAGCATCTTGTCTTAGAAAATAAAGTAGTTAAAAATTTCTTAGATGATGATAAGGTTTTAAAATATTTAGAAGGACAGTTAGATCCAACAAAAAGAATGTTTGTAAAAGCTTCAGGAGCAATAATCGACCCTTTAAGTGATCATGTAGATAATTTTAAAGTTGTAGATTTTAAAAATGATAAATTCACGATTGAAGGTGATTTTCATGTTTCTCATGAAAGAGCTATAGATAAATTAATCAGCTATCATCTAAAATTATCTTATTGGTATGGAACCGATAAAGCAATTGAAATTTTCAGATTTCTTATAAATAAGAATGCAAATTTTATTCCTTTCAAAGTTCCAAGTTATCTTAAAAGTATCACGAATTACGTTAGTCCTTTTTCTTTTCTAACAAAAGATAAATATCTTAAAGGAATTAACTACTTAAGAGCTTTAGATTATTTATCTCAAAAGAATATTGGGATTATAAAAGAAATAGCATCTACAAATATTTCCTTTACGTTCATCAATGATAAAGTTGTCTCTCAACTAAAAGGAATGTGGGCTAAACAACAATTTGATAAAACTGGTTTTGGAATTGACTCTCTTAAATCTATAATATCCAAGGAGCAATTAAAAAAAGAATTTTCCGATGAAGAATTGATCAGAGAAGCAGATCTGGAAGATTTGGAGGAACAGTTAAGTAAACTAACAGTTTACAGACCTATGAAGGAGAAAAATGGAGTGGTGACATCTCACGAGAGAATTATCATTCCTAGAATATTGAGAAGTGATAAATTGTTGTCAGCAATGGAATTCATGGATACTGATTCCGTTGCCCCAGAATATTCCGATATATCAGATAGTAATACTGAATTTAAAAATTTTACAGATAAAGTTTTAAAAAGGCTGAACGATCATATGGATCCATCCTTAAGATCAACCCATGTTCATTTAGAGAGCATATATAATTCTTTAAAAATAAAATTAGGAAAAAGAGATATTCAAGTCTCGGAAGAATATATCGAGGGCATTTTGAATGACTCTAAAAAGAATAAACTTCCAGAAGTATCTGAAAAACTTAATGCGTTTAAAAAAGATTTAAAAGAATTAGATCGTTGTTTATTGTCTGCTTTTAAAACTGCAGAACATCTCACGTATAAGAACATACATGATCATAAAATAATGCCTTTTATCGAACAAACATTTTTCTGTGATAAAGACTTTATGTTAGAAACACTAGATGCTAAATTTAGCCCGGATCTAGTCAATTTAAAAATCACTGATGTTTACGATTCTTTATCTAAACACTCTGATACTTATAAGAATGCACAAAAGATGAAATATAGAACAGAAACAGGTAGGAAAACTATCAATTTTTCAAGTAAAGAATCTTCAAACTTTACCAAACCGGCATATGTGATTTTTGACAAAAAAGGTAATGTCATTTATGCCAATTTTGAACAGAAAGTAACATTTAAATTTTTGTGTAATTATGCATTTACAAATGAAAGGTTTAAAATGAAGGATGGTAGTATTCCCGTAAAGACATTTAATAAAGGAATTTACAATCCAGACACCTTCAAAAAAGATTATTATGCCAATAGCTCTAAATGTAAGACGGTTACAAATTATGTCATAAAAATTTATGTTGTAAACATTAAGGAGTACGTAAATTATGTAAAACCTCAAAAGCCTAAAAAAGTAAGCTAAGTTATATAGTTTGATCAGATTAAACAAACCAACCCAATATGGGTTGGTTTGTTCTTTTCTAGTGCAAAACGTCTTTTTTCTTTGTGATAAAATTAATCAGCAATTGACATCCGTCTTTAATAATTCTGGCAATTAACTCGTTTGCTTCATTTTTTTGGCCCATAATATTTATTTTATTGTTCTATAGTTAAGGTTTATTCCAAAAATAATAGACGCCTAAAATAAAAGGATTTAAAAAGCAACTCCTACACTTAGTTGGTGAAAAAATCTTTAACCTCAACACCTATAGCATCAGCAATTTTCTTTAGAGTTAATGTTGTGGGGTTTTGCCTACCGTTTTCAATACTTGATAAGTTTGGCTTGTCCATTGAGATTGTAGCACAAACATCTAACTGACTCAAGCCTTTTAACTTTCTAATTCTTGAAATATTATTGCCTAAGCGTTTTAAATATTTCTCCTCATTATCATACATAATATAAAGAAGCTGAATAAAACGATTAGTACGGTTATGATATATCATAACCGTTTGGTATATTAGCTATTTAAAAATAAAAAATATGCTATTTTTCTTACCATTAACAATTGTAATTATATCTCTATTATTTGGTTATTTCTTTTGGAAAAGTTCAAGAGATAACTATGGCTACAATGTTTTTAATATTGGCATTATGCTTCGATTAGCCATTAGTATTATTATTTGTGTAATATCACTTGAAATAGGCCTAGTAGTCTTAGGCATTTGCTTAATATGGAACTTCATTTCTGTATATAAAAATACTTCACTTTTTAATGCAATTCTTTTTCTATTATTCTTTCAACCAGCAGCACTACTTTTCGCATTTTGGATATTAACAAGAAAATGGGATTAAACAAATAATAAAATAAACAGTTATGGGAATTTTTTCAAAAGAAGAAAAGAGCATGTTAGCTTTTAAAGGTATTGATGCTGGCGTCAAACTATTTGAAGATTATAAAGAATCTTCGAAACTTCAACGTCAGAAAGAAATGGAAGACAATAAAATAAGTATTGAAGAATATCAAAGAGTTGTTAAAGAGCTAGAGGAGCACCAAGAAATTATTTACAATTTAATATCTGACACCGAATTACACTCAAAGTTTCGTAAAACTGAAGAAATCTTTGTTTCTATAATTAAAATTATAATGTTTGATCTTGAATTCGATAATAAAGAAATTTTTGAAAATCTAAATCAATTTATTGATGATGAAAAGTTTATTGAAGGTCACGAGAATGCTTTAAAAAGAAGAAAGGATAGATTAGAAGAAGAATATGAAGACGAATTAAAGCAATATGAAATCGAATTAAAAGACTACCAAATTCAGTTAGAGCATCATAATTCTCAAAATTTCTTTAAGAAATTAGTGAGCTCTGTTTCTGAACCACCAAAGAAACCAAAAAGAAGAGATTAATACTTTAGCTTCAGTAATTTTATGTATTCTGGCTTGATTCTATGGAGTAAACGAGCAAGAAACAAATCAATTTCAAAGAAAACATCAGTTTTTTCCTTTTCAGAAACATCATTACAATACAAAAGTGGATCTTTTTTAAACAATTCGTACTCCAGATAGTTTGTTCTGTATATAGGATCACTGTTTTTGTTTCTTGCTTTAATCACATCAGCAAATATTATCTCAAAATGTAGCTGGTTAGTTTTTTGGTAGAAAAAATCTACTTTTTCTTCTTTGGAGTATGTCATTAGATTTAAATCAAAGATAATAGTTTGTATTAAGCAATTGTTTAATTTTGTTAACCTAGATCATTATGGAAATTAAATATGAAATTATCAAAAAAAATTATTGCATTAAACGATTTAGTTTACAGGCCAAATAAATTTACTTTTTACGAGCATGATTTTGGAGATTGGTTTCCTGTTTATGTAGATTTAGAAAATTATAAAAAATCTGAAATCATATATTCTACTTATTTCGGTAATGTATATTGTGAGTTGTTGTATGATTGGTGTACTGCTTTAAATTTATCATATCTATTCACTCTTACTCCTATAGAATATGATTCATGTAATGATGTTTTTTTATCTGAAAAAACAAAAAAAATTAAAAACAAAAACTCAAATATTAGATTGAGTGCATATCTACAACATATAGTTAAAACTTTTGAGGATACAGAGCTTGGTGTCTTTAGCCCTAGGTCTGTTCATGCAATTTTCGATTATGATGATATTAGTGTGATAGAAACTGTTAGAAGTGTTTTATTAGAATTTTTAGTGAAAAGTTCTGCAGTTGGAGTCTCTGAAGGGTTGAAAATTTTTGAAAAGAATACTAAACACACTCTTAAACTTTTGAAAAAAAGAAACAAAACTGTTAAACAAGATAACATTAATGTTCAGTTTGAGAAAATTGAAAATTCAGAAATTGATAATGATTTACTTACAATAAATGAAACGATGATATTTTTAAAAAAATCAAGAGGTACTATTGAGAATTGGTCAAAACAAGGTATAATAATTAAACATTATATCGAAGGGAGTGTTTACTTTAAGAAGAGTGAATTGCGAGAAGCTCTAATTAAATCAAAGTAATGTTTCTATTAGGATGCTGACTAGATGCTGACTATTTAAATAGTAAAAAAACCTCAACTAATTTAAATTCAATTAGTTGAGGTTTTTAATTGTGGAGACGCCGAGAATCGAACTCGGGTCCAAACAAGCAGCTAAAAAGCTTTCTA
>CAXBPL010000014.1:0-55951 GCA_963977615.1 uncultured Polaribacter sp.
CATTTGCCTTTTATAGATCCAAAAGCTTCTGATGGAACAGAAAAACAAGAAGAAATCTATTTAAAAACGAATCAGCAAATTGCTGCTGAAGTCTATTTTATTTTTGATACTGTAAGGAAACTACTTTCTTAATTTTTTTTATCCGAAGAAAATAGAAGATTCTATTTAACCTTTTTAACTGCAAATTTTTGTCTTTAGTTATATTTCGCTTCTATGAAGCTTTAACCTATATGAATATTCTTTCTATTAATATTTCGCTTCTATGAAGCTGAAAACTCAATAGAAGAAATTTAATATTTATAATGGTTTGTAAATAAGTTGCATTTCATAAAATGACATTTGTAGTTTGCTCCAATAAAAGTTTTAGAAATTTTTGTTGAAGATTAACATTCAAAAGTGATTAAAAATAGCATTTGTTGTGTCTTAACCATCTTGAATTTCTTTCAAAATCTAAGTCCATATGTAAAATAAATTCGTGCGTATTTAAATTACCAGGAATACTAATTGTTTTATAATCATATGCATAACCAATTCTATATTTTTCGTTGATCAGCAAAGTAAACAAAGCACTTATAGAACTTTGATGACGATAAGAAAGTCCTGCTTCTATAACTTCATTGTATAAAAAATTTGCGTTTACATCAATAGAAACTGGCTGATTGGTTGTATATCTTACCATGGTTGATGGTTTGAACATGATACTTTCTGACAACTCAAATAAGGCTCCTGTAGATAAAAATACATTTGGATTTGTTGCCAAACTTGCTGCTTTAAATCGATCTTGAATGTAAAATTGAGGAGTTTCTAACAAATAAGGTACAGATAAACCTACGTAAAAATCTCTATTGTAATACAAAGCTCCAAAACCAACATTCGGAAAATTGCCACTTGTAGATGCGTAACTTTCATTATCAGGTGTAATTCCATCAAATAAATTGTTGTTAAAAAATGTTATTCCTCCTTTTAAACCTAAAGATAATCTGCTAGCATCAGAAATAACTAACGTATAAGAAGCATCAAAATTTACGTTTGTAGTTTCTGTTAAACCAATTTTATCGTTTACAACTGTGGCTCCAATTCCTAAACCTCTGCTGGTTCTTCCATTAATAGAAAAAGTTCTAGTAGTTGGTGCACCTTCTAAACCAACCCATTGATCTCGTGATAAAACTGACATACTCAAATCTGCTCTATACCCAACAAATGCTGGGTTTATAATCTGCATATTATACAAATATTGCGTGTAATTTGGCAACTGTTGTGCGTTTGTTTTTAAGGTTGATAAAAAAATCATCAACATAAAAAACAAACAATATGTTTTACTCTTCCCCATTTTTGATACAATTTTAGCGTTCATTTTCATTATCTAATTAATTGTATAAAATTCTTGATTGGTTTTTTTACACCATCGTTAAAATCTAACGTGTAAAAATATACGCCTGTTGGTGCTGGTTTATCATTATAAGTTCCATCCCACCAAACAGGATTTAAATTGCCATTATTGCTATATTTATAAACTTCATTTCCTTGTCTATTAAAAATAATCAACACAAAATTAGGATATTCTTCTAAACCCGACATTTTAAAAACATCACTTACACCATCGTTATTTGGTGAGAATAAATTCGGATAATCATTATCGATAATTGCACCAATTCCTAAAGGTGCAGTTGTATTGGAAACTGTTGAAAAATCTAAATTTAACTGTAAAAATAATGTTTCCAGTTTTTCATTTAATTTATCATTGATCGTTTTTACAGCTTGTTTTATGGTTGATGTAAAAGCAGGAACTGTAATTTGTGTAGATAAAGATTGGTAATCTTGGTTTGCAGTTGTTGTATCATCTATCGTTTCTGCATTTATATTAATAGGAATATAATTCTGCATCAATTCTCCATTGGCGTTTAAAAGTCTAATGGTAAACTCTAAATCATTTCCTTCTTCAGCTTCTGCATTGTTAATTTCTACAATCGGATTTGGATCAATATCTAAAATTGTCGCTGTTTTTGCCAAATCTTGAGCACCAATATTGTTTGTTAATCCAACTCCAACAACGCTTATTTCTTCTTCACCTAATTCATTTAAGTTGTCTAAAAGAGAAGTAATTGTAAACGAAACTTCAGTATTTGCATTGTTTGGATCTGTAGTGCCTTCAATCGTAAAATTGTCGAAAACTCGGTTGTAATCTTCTGGACTTATGGCTGTTCTATCTCTGGTAACAATTTCTACAGAAATAGGTGTTGATGCAGGATTGCTAATACTAATTGTGTGCAATAAATCTACGCCTTCTAATTCACGAGAATTGTTCATGGTGATTGATGGAGCAGCATCATTGTCTAAAATTGAGCCAATTCCAGTAATATTTTCATTTAAAGTATTATCAGAAGTTATGGTTCCATTTAATGTAAAAAGCTCTGTAAATTCAAAAATAGGATCTTCTAAAGAAGTTACTACAACTTGTGCTGTAGTTGTAAGTGGAGCAATTGTAAAGTTTGTATTTGGCAAACTTATATAATCGAAAGGAGCAATTGCAACATCAAAAACATCGGTTGAAGTTGTGCCATTTTGAGTTGAAAAATTAAAATCGATTGGTGATGCACTTTCTACTAAAATAGCATGATCATTTTTTGTTACCAATTGAATTGTAAACATAAAATCGGTTCCTTCTGGTTGTGAAATATTATCAATCAAAACAAAAATTGCGATAATTTCTCTCCAATCTCTTTCTGGAGTATCTTCATCATCAAAATTAGGAAAACTTAATGGAGTTTGCCCATTTGTAGGATTTATTTGAGTATCATCTACATCAAAAGCATCATCTAAACCATCATTATCTGCATCTGCATTTAATGGTAACGTTTCTGGAGTTCCATCACTATTAGCATCCCAACCTTCAATAATATCATCTCTAATATCATTATCTGAATTGATGTCTATATAATCTGGAATTCCATCATTTTCTGTATCCACAGGATTGAATCCACTTGGATATGCAGAATTGATACCTGTTAAAGAAAATGTGGTGTTTAATGTGATGTAATTATTTGTTGGTTGTGCTTCTATGTTGTCTACAATTCCATCTCCATCTGCATCAATATCTATAAAATTTGCATTTCCATTAGCATCTGTATTTGGAATTATATAATTGATTGTTGCAAAAATAGTATCTCCATTTTCCTTAGTATTATCCAAACCATTTGCACCAACAGCATTATTTGTGCTCCCATTATTATTGGTATCATCAGTTGCATTTCCTGCTTCTACAATGTCTAGAATTCCATCATTATCACTATCTAAATCAAAATGATTTGGAACACCATCTAAATCAAAATCAAAAATATCTACAATTCCATCTGCATTTGTATCTGCTCCAAAATCTGTATCTCTATAATTAGGAATAGAATCTGCATCATCATCGTCTAAAGGGTTTAAACCATTGTATTCTGCAATATCTGGAATGGTATCATTATCATCATCAATATCAATATCATTTGTAATTCCATCATTATCTGTATCTGTAGAAATATTTACGTTTGTTGAGTTTGATGATGGCACATTTCTACCTAAAGGATCTCTTGCAGAAAATACAGCTGTGTTTGTATTAAAACATGTTTCATTAAAAAGCACCGTAAATTCTACTGTGATAGTTTCATTTATTTTTAATAATCCAGAAGAACCATCAAATAAATTTATATCTGATGTACCATTATAACCTGCATTTAAAGTAGGATTTGTAGTAGCTGTAGAGCTTGAAATTATAGGTGTACTTACAGATAGTACTTTTCCATTACAAGCATTATTTAAATTATCTTGTAATTGTAATTCTGTTAATTGTACAGACTCACTTGTGTTTTCTATGGTAATTTGAAATGTAACTTCTTCATGTTCTAAAATACCATTTGGAGTTTCATTTACTGATAAAATTATTTTATCCGTTTTTGATGAAGCATCAAATATAAAACGCATTCCTGCAACAGTACAACTACAATATAATGCTGATGAAATTGGTGCTGTTGCTGAATTTGCAAAATAATAACGATCTAAATGATCTCCCAAACCATCTGACCATGTTACAAAAGAGAATTTAGTTTTATTTGCTGGACTAGTTGCATCAAAACCATCTGCAGCTCCTTGTGTTTGAGATAAGCTTGTTTGTTCAAAATAACTATAACTGGAACTATCTATAGGCCCAATTAAATAAAAAACTTCTAAGGTGATGGTTTCTCCTGGTGGAAGTGAATTGTTGGGTAGTAATAATGTGGTATTATCATTCCCATTAAAGTCTGGATTTACAGTAACTGCTGGTCCTGAAACTTGAGTAATTATAATATCATCGAAAGAGACTCTGCTTAAAAAATCTTCTAAACCCATATTAAAATTAATGTTTTGGGCTGCAGAAGTTCCTTCATTGGTTATAATTACAGTGTTTATATAATCGAAAGTTCCATCAGAATTTACAACTCCTGGAGGTGTTAAAGACTGATTGTTAAATTCTGGCACATATAAACCAGCAGAAACAACTGCTTCTGTGGTATGAAAATCTGTTAAAGTTATAGAATTTGTGGCATTATTTCCTTTATCTGTATTTGCAGTCATTGTATTTGTAAAATCGATCCCTGAACCTGAAGGAGTTGGATTTGAACGACCATCACAAAATGCGTTTACAGTAACACAAAAACTAATAAATATAGATTGTCTTGGATATAAAATTAAATCTGAAATTGCAGAAGCATTAAAAAATGAGCTTGAGTTGCCATTTACAAATGCTGGATTAAAAGCATCTACTGTAAATTCTCCTGGAAAAAATGTGTTCTCAGCAATGTTTTGTACAGCATCATTTCTTATGCTAACTTGATCTACATTTACCAAACAACCAGCTCCAAATGTGTTTTGCAAATTATTAATTAAATCGATGTTTCTTATCAAAGCAGCTTCATGCCTATCTCTTGCATTATTCCTATTTGTAAGTTGAACACTGTACACAATTTTATATTCTCCATTGGAATTAAAACCTTGATTACAACTACCCAAATTATTTATTTCTAGTAAATCTTCTGTAAACTCTACTGTTAATAATAAATTTGCAGAACTTGTAAAAGCACCATCAGAAATGGTATAGTTTATTGTGGGTACGATTCCTGTATAATCTACTGTAGGTATAAAAACATAACTTCCATCTGCTGCAATTGTTATACTTCCTTCAGGTAAAGTTGCAGTTGTACCTGCAGTAAAATTCGTTCCATTTACTGAAAATTGGGTAACAATTAAATCATCTTCGTCATTGGCATCTGTATCATTTATAAATACTCCTGGAGCAGGAACATTTAAGGTGGTGTTAATATCTACAGTATCATAATCGGTTCTAGCAACTGGTGGTTCTGGAGGCAATCTAACAGTAATATTTAAAGTTGCAGTGCTTGTAAAGGTTCCATCTGTAACTGTGTAAGTTATCTCAGATACAGTACCCAAAAAATTTGGGCTTGGTGTAAAACTATAACTCCCATCTGCTAAAATCACAATAGATCCTTCTGAGAAGCTTGCATTTTCGCCAGCTGTATAAGTTGTTCCGTTAATTAAAAATTCGGTAATTGAAAGTGAATCTCCATCTGCATCTGTATCATTTATTAAAAGCCCAGGTGCATTTTCAATTAAAGGTGTATTAATAAATGTTATTTTTTCATCATTGTTGGCAACTGGTGGTTCTGGAGGTAATGTAACTGTAATATTTAAGTTTGCATTGCTTGTAAAGGTTCCATCTGAAATAGTATAATTTATAACAGAAGTAGTACCAAGAAAATCTAGATTTGGATCAAAACTATAACTCCCATCTGCTAAAATTACAATAGATCCTTCTGAAAAACTTGCATTTTCACCAGCTGTATAAGTTGTTCCGTTAATTAAAAATTCGGTAATTGAAAGGGCATCCCCATCTGCATCTGTATCATTTATTAAAAGTCCAGGTGCATTTTCAGTAAATGGTGTATTTATTATAGTCGTGTTTTCATCATTGTTGGCAACTGGTGCAACTTGCGCAACTAAAAACTGTGCAAGAAACAAAAACATGGACACAAACAGAATGAGGGATTTTTTTATCATAATTAAAACTAGGTTTTAGAAAACCTAAAAAATTAAATTTCTAAATCTTTGTCATAAGGTATGCTTTTTAAAACATGGTTAATAACATTTACACGAGCTTCTGTTTTTCTATTGGCTCTTATAATTTTCCATGGCGAAATTGTGGTATTCGTTTTCTCGAACATCGCATTTTTATATTCTGTGTATTGCTCCCATAAATATTGCGCTTTCTCATCTAACTTTGTCATTTTCCATTGTTTTAATGGATCGCTTTTTATATCTGCAAAACGTTTAGCTTGTTCCTTTTTAGAAATTGACATATAAATTTTAACTAAATGAATCCCAGATTCTAAAATCATTCTTTCAAAATCATTTACTTGATTCATAAAAATTTCATATTCTTCTTGCGTACAAAATCCATTTACGGGCTCTACAACTGCTCTGTTATACCAACTTCTATCAAAAAAAACCATTTCACCAGCTTTTGGGAATTGCTCTACATATCTTTGAAAATACCATTGAGAATTTTCATCTTCAGTAGGTTTTGGCAAAGCTACAATACGCATATGTCTTGGATTAATACGTTCTGTTATTCTTCTAATTGCACCACCTTTACCAGCTGCATCTCTTCCTTGGAAAACAACAATAATTCGTTCGTTATTTTTAATAGCCCAAGTTTGCATTCTAATTAATTCTATCTGCAACTTTACCAGTCTTTTCTTATAATCCACATATCTTAAGGCCTTATCTACACTTAAAGGTTCTTTAGATAATAATGCTAATAATCCTTTTTTAGAATTCAGCTTTTTTAAATCTGATGGACTTATTTTTCTATTCATAAAGCTTAATCTATTTGGTTGATATTTGATCTATAATAACGCATTACAACATTCGGATCTGGACTTAAAATAGTATCTGCTTCCGATTTTCCTTCGTAATTAAATCGAGATAAAACATGTCTTATCGCTTCTAATCTTGCTACTTTTTTATCGTTCGTTTTTATAATCATCCATGGACTATAAGTTGTATGTGTTTTGGTAAACATTTCAGATTTATAGTGCGTGTATTTATCCCAAAGAATTTGCCCTTGTTTATCTACAGGACTAAATTTCCACCTTTTTAATGGGTTTTCTTTCCTAGCATCAAAACGTTTGGCTTGTTCTTCTTTTGTAATCGACAACCAAAATTTTATAATAATTACACCATCTTCATACATCATATGTTCAAATTCTGGCACTTGCACCAAAAAATCTTCATATTGTTTGGTGGAGCAAAAACCCATAACAGGTTCTACAACTGCTCTGTTATACCAGCTTCTATCAAAAAAAACAATTTCACCAGGATTTGGTAATTCTTTAATATATCTCTGAAAATACCATTGTCCTTTTTCTACTTCTGTTGGTTTATTTAAAGCAACTAATCTGCTAGAACGTGGGTTTAAATGTTCCATAAACCTACGAATATTCCCACCTTTACCAGCTGCATCTCTACCTTCAAAAATAATAGCAACTCTTTTATTTTGGCTAGATACGTAGTTTTGTAACTTTACAAGCTCTATTTGTAATAAACGAAGTTCTTTATCATAAAGAAGTGTTTTTTTTACTTTTGAAAAAGAAACGTTTTTCTCTTCTATAAGTGACAGCAAATCTTTAGTATCGCTAATATTTTTAAAATCCTCTTCACTTAAAGTCCCTTTTGTTTTCATGCATATAATTTAATACGTCTAAAATAAAAACTTTTTTACAATTGAGTTAAAAAAATATCAATTTAAATTGATATTAATATATTTGCTTATGTTAAAAAATCAATTACTTTTTTGTTTGCTATTGGTTTCTTTTAGTATAACTGCACAGCAAAAGTTTTCTAAAGAAATTAGTTTTACTACAGACAACGACTTATATGTTTCTGTTGATAGAGATCGTTATTACACTAGTGGTATTTTTTTAAACTATAGATATATTGCCAATAATGAAAATATAAAATTAGAGAAAAAGATATTTGAATGGCAACTTGGTCATGAAATGTTCACCCCAAATAAATCTATAGTGCAAACAATTGAGGAGCATGACAGACCTTTTGCGAGTTATTTATATGGAGGTTTTAGCGTAAAAAACGTTTATAAAAACAATAAAATTTTAAGTTATACTTTGCAAGCTGGTATTATTGGACCCAATGCTTTTGGAAAAGAATTACAAGATTTTATTCATGGCATTTATGGTTTTGAAAAAGCTATAGGTTGGCAATTTCAAATAAAAAATGCAATTGCTTTAAACTTAGATGTTGTCTACACTCATTTTTTAGGTAAAAATAATGCGAATACTATAGATGCTTCTTGGGTAAATTCTGCAAAACTGGGAACTGTCTACACAAATATTAGTTCTGGATTATATCTAAGATATGGTTTAAATTCTTTAGAGAGAATTATAAATTCCATCGCTTTTAATACGAATTTAAATGATAATACAACAACTTCTACAAGAGCTATAGAATCTTTTATTTATGTAAAACCAACTTTAAGATATGCTTTTTATGATGCCACACTGCAAGGCAGTTTTCTAAACACTGGTAGTTTAGTTACTAAAGAATTAATCCCTGTAGTTTTCGATTTAGAAATAGGTTTAAAGTTTACAGCAAACCGATTTAATTTTGGGTATATTTTTAACTACAACACAAGTAAATCTGAAGGTTTAAGATATACGTATGGAAATAAATATGGCACAGTAAGCATAAATTATTTACTGCATTAATCCACAAAAAATTCGTCTTTAAAACCTATTAAATATAAGTTTTCTTGCGCTCTTGTCATAGCAGTATATAACCATCTAAAATATTCTACAGAAACACCATCAGGTAAATAAGGTTGTTCTATAAAAACGGTTTTCCATTGCCCTCCTTGAGATTTATGACAGGTCATTGCATATGAAAACTTTACTTGCAAAGCATTAAAATAAATGTTCTTTTTAATCGCTAAAAACTGCTTAAACTTCGATTTTTCATCAGCATAATCTTCTTTAACTGCTTGGTATAATTTGTTAGATTCTTCATACGTTAAAGATGGACTTTCACTCGTTAATGTATCTAACAATAAAACCGTTTCAAAAGGTTGCATGTCTGGATAATCAATCATTTTTAACTCTACTTCTGCAAATTTAAAACCATACAATTCTTTGATAGAAAATATTTTTAAAACCTGACAAATATCACCATTCGCAATAAAACCTGCAGTTGAATTTTCTTTTAACCAATAATAATTATTTTTTACAACCATTACAAAATCACCAGCAGAAATTTCATTTTCTTGTCCACGAATTTGCATTCTAATTTGTTGGTTATATTGATTCGCTCTTTTATTGGAACGCACAATAAACGCAGTATCTTCTACTCCATCATTATCATAAGCTGCCACCAAAGCATCTTCTATATCATAACCATCAATTAATCTTTTTATATCTGGAAACTTAATATTAAATTGAAAAGCATCCCTTTCATTTTGCATTTGTAATCTTAATTGTGTTGCATTTGCTAAAATTCCAGAATTTTCATGTTGACGCATTACTTCATCCAATTCGATTTCTGTCACATTTTTATGATAATCGTATTGTAAAGTATCTTGTTCTAAGGCAGGACTTATTGTTAATTTTACTGGCGGAAGTTGAGCTGTATCTCCAATAAAAACTAACTTACAATTGTGTCCTGAATACACGTATTTTATTAAATCATCTAATAAAGAACCAGTTTCAAACAATTTTTGATTTTGTCTGCTATCAGGAATCATGGAAGCTTCATCAACAATAAAAATAGTATTTCTATGTTTATTTGTCTGCAAAACAAAATCTACACCACCATTTGCCTGCTTTTTAGGAAAATATATTTTTTTATGAATTGTAAATGCTGGTCTTTTAGAATATACTGCAATTACCTTTGCTGCTCTTCCTGTTGGCGCTAACAAAACAGCTTTTTTACCTGCAGACGCAAGTGCGTTTACAAACGTACTTATGGTAGTAGTTTTACCTGTACCTGCATAACCTTTCAGTAAAAAAATGGCATCTTTATCCTCATCGAAAATAAATTTGCTTAATAAATTTAATAATTCGCTTTGTTTTTGTGTAGGTAAATGTGGAAACTTTTTAGTAAGTTCGTTATAAAAATCAGCAGGTATTTTAATCATATAGAAAATAAAATATCAAAGATACATTGATTTGTAAAGAAAAATTTTTATCATTGAAAAAAAATTGTAGATTTGCGTTAATACTATTAAAAAAAACAAAATAAAAATGAGTTTATTACTAATGATTTTCGGAGCTGTGTTAGTCGCTTTTCTAATAGCTTTTGTTATAGTTAAATATTTACCTTTAAAACTAAGATGGCTACCATCAATTTTACTATTGGTTGCAGCAGTTTTTTTAGGTTTTAAAATTTATGGTGGCATTATGGAACCAATTATTTTTAACAAGGAGAAAGTTAAAAAATATCAACCGGTTGTAAATAGCTTAAAAATTATTAGAGATGCACAAGTAAAATATTACGAAGTTAATGGTACCTATAATGATAATAAAGCAGGTTTAATAAGATTTGTAGATACTGCAAGATTGGCTTTAACTGAAACTAAAACAGTTATAGAAAGAGTTAATACTGGAACTAAATACAATGCTATTTATGTGGATCAAGAAGTAAGAGTTACAGATACAATTGGGTATGAACCAGTTTTAAAGTACTTTGAAAATAGAGACTATAAAAACATGTTTAAAGTACCTGGTGTTGAAGGTAAAGAGTTTGAAATTGAAGTAAGTTCTATAGAAAAAGTACCTGGTTTAGTGGTTTCTACATTTAGAGTTAGAACTCCTAAAGTTGATATTTTAAAAGGATTGAACGAGTCTTTAGTTAAACAAGAACTAGAAGTTAAAGAAACTAATCAAATTAGAGGTGAGTACATTTCTGTAGGTTCTTTAGACGAAGTTAGTACTGGTGGTAACTGGCCTCCTTCTTATGACAAATCTAAGGGTGCAAAAAAACAATAGTACAGTTTCCAAAACGGAATCAAAAAATATAGCATTATCCATCCAATTTAGTTTGGATGGATTTTCTTTTTGTGTGGTAAACTCTTTAAAAAATAATATTGTTTACTTTAAAGAATATCAATTTAAAGAAACACAAAATTCTCCAGAAAGTTTATTAGAAGAAATAAAAGTTATTTTTAAAAATGATGCCAATCTTCAACTTGAATATGATAATGTTACAGTAATTCATGAAAATAACTTAGCGACACTTGTACCTAATCAATTTTTTAATGAAGATTCTTTAGCAAATTATTTAAGCTTAAACATAAAAACGTTCAAAAGCGATTTTATTACATTTGATGAAATCGATATAATTGATGCGAAAAATGTATACATTCCTTATGTAAACATTAATAACTATTTATTTCAAAACTTTGGTGAATTTGAATACAAACATCACAACACCATTCTATTAGAAAAACTTTTAAAAATAAATACTTCTGATAAAAAAGTAATGTATGTTAACGTATCTAAAAACACTTTTGATTTAATTGTTTTAGTTAACAACAAACTTATTTTATCAAATTCATTTTCGTATATTTCTAAAGAAGATTTTATCTATTATATTTTGTTTACTGCAGAGCAACTGGAGTTAGATACCATGGATTTTCAGCTCTATTTTATGGGTAACATTACTAAATTAGATGCTATTTATAAAATAACATACAAATACATTAAAAACGTATTCTTTTTAGAAAGCAACAATTCAATTTTTAAGGAATTAGAAATTGCCAATCATTCAAATTATATACTGTTAGGAACATGAGAATTATATCAGGAAAATTAAAAGGCAGACGTTTAAGAGCTCCAAAAAACTTACCTGTTAGACCAACAACAGATATGGCAAAAGAAGCGTTGTTTAACATTTTAAATAACCAATATTACTTTGATAGCATTGCAGTTATAGATTTATTTGCTGGTACAGGAAACATTAGCTACGAGTTTGCTTCTAGAGGCACAAAAACAGTATTTGCTGTTGATGCAAATTACAACTGTATAAAATACATAACTACTACAGCAAAAGAATTAGATTTAGACATTAGTACTTACAAAAGCGATGTTTACAAATATTTAGAAACAACACCTTTACAAGCTGATATTATTTTCGCAGATCCTCCTTACGATTTCGAAGAAGAAAAATTTTTAGCGATTGTAGATTTAGTTTTCGAAAAAAACTTGTTAAAAGAAGATGGTGTTTTAGTTATAGAACATTCTAAACACACCAAATTAACGACACATAAAAACCATAGTTATGACAAACGTTATGGAGGAAATGTGTTTAGTTTCTTTGAATTGATTTCTGATGAAAACTCTGACGAAGAAGAATAATTTTTGTTAGAAATTAAAAATTTGTATTTCTTAAAATATTTTCATAAAATTATAAAGTACTTTACTTTCAATAGAAAATCTTACTACAATAAAGATTCAATAATATTAGTAATACTAACACCTTCTGCTTCTGCTTTATAGTTTTTTACTATTCTATGAGATAAAATAGGAATTGCAACTGCTTTTACATCTTCGATATCTGGAGAGTATTTTCCATGAACAGCTGCATACGCTTTTGCTGCTAAAATTAAGTTTTGAGAAGCTCTAGGTCCTGCTCCCCAATCTAAATAGCTTTTCACCATTTCTGTTGCTGCTGCAGATTTTGGCCTTGTTTTACCTACCAAAGTAACTGCATATTCAATAACATTATCGGTTACAGGAATTTTACGAATCAAATTTTGAATCGCAATAATTTCATCGCCAGAAAGAATAGCGTTTACTTTTTGAAAAACATTACTTGTTGTGCTTTTTACAACAGCTACTTCTTCTTTAAAACTTGGGTATTCCAAATTAATAGAAAACATAAACCTGTCTAATTGTGCTTCTGGTAAAGGATAGGTTCCTTCTTGCTCAATTGGGTTTTGAGTTGCTAAAACAAAAAATGGTAATTCTAATTTATAATGATTTCCAGAGACTGTTACAGAACGTTCTTGCATTGCTTCTAACAAAGCTGCTTGCGTTTTTGGTGGAGTTCTGTTAATTTCATCAGCCAAGATAATATTTGAGAAAATTGGCCCTTTTATGAATTTAAACTTTCTGGTTTCGTCTAATATTTCACTTCCTAGAATATCTGAAGGCATTAAATCTGGAGTAAACTGAATTCTATTGAATTTTAAACCCAATACATCAGAAACTGTATTTACTAAAAGCGTTTTTGCTAAACCTGGCACACCAATTAACAATGAGTGTCCTCCACAAAAAATGGATAATAGCACAAAATTAACGGCTTCTTCTTGCCCAATAATTATTTTACTAATTTCGGTTTTTAATGATTTATGTTTTAAGACTAAATCATTTACAGCTTTTACGTCAGACATTATTTACCTGTTTCTTTTTTCCAATTTTTTTCGAAAGTACATTTTCTATGATCGTCTGCCATTTTAATGTAGGTATCTTTAATTTTTTCTTTCGCCCATTTTGTAATGGTTTCTTCTTTCTTCTTGGTTAAAGCTAACTCTTGAATTTTTACATAATCGTTCACGATATCTGCAGTATGAGTGTCTGTTCTATCTCTCATAATCATGAACTTGTACATTTTTTCTCCACTTCTATTTTGGTCGAAAAACACTTCTGTAAATTCACCTTTTTTCAATTCTGCAACTCTTGCATACAAAGCAGGATCCATTCCTGTTAAATCGAATGTAGATTCACCTGTATAAGGATTAAGAATTAAACCTCCATTGTTTTTTGTTTCAGCATCATCAGAATATTTTTTTACAGCCTCTTCAAAAGTAAATTTACCACTACTAATTTCTGCAATTAATTTTTCTGCAACTTCTCTTGTTTCAGTTAATTTTGCGTCAGGAATTTCTGGTTGCATTAAAATATGAGAAACAACTCTTGCGTTTCCTTTAATTTCGTGCAACTTTATAATGTGGTATCCAAAATCCGTTTTAAAAGGTTTCGAAATTTGATTTGGATCTAAAGAAAAAGCCATTTCTTTAAACTCTTTAATAAAATTAGTTTCTTTAGTAATTTCTCCTAAATTTCCACCATTTTGAGCTACTGAAGGATCATCAGAATTAATAATCGCTTTCATTTTAAAATTAGCACCTTCTTCAACTTCCTTTTTTAATTCAGCTAACTTGCTAATAATTCTTTCAGTTTCTGCTTCTGTTGGTTTTGCAGTTATAACAATTTGAGCCAATTCTATTTCTGCAGAAAATTCTGGTAATTCTCCTTTTTCTTTTAATCCGTTATAAAAAATACGAACCTCTTCTGGAGTTACATCAATCTTTTCAGTAATTTTTTGTTGTTCTTTTTCTATGAGAAGATTTTCTGTTTGTACAGATTGTAATTCCTTTTTTAAATCATCTAAATCATTAAAACCATACGCTTTAATTACTTTATCTACAGAACCATATTGTTGTGTAAAATACTGTACACTCCTATCTACTCTAGCAGCAATTTCTGGATCAGAAACTAAAACACTATCAATAACTGCATGATGTGCCAATAATTTTTGTTCCATTAATTCTTCTAACATTTCACAATCAGAAATTTTAATTTTATTTTCAGACCTTATTTCTATTTCCTGCTTAAATTTATCGATATCAGAATCTAGCACAATATTTTTTCCAACCACAACTGCAACACCATCAATTTTAATTTTTTGTGCAAAGGTTGAAAAGCTCATCAACCCAAAAAGAGCTGTGAAAAGTGTAAGTTTAGTATATTTTAAAATTGTTGTTTTTTGTTGCATCTTTTACTAGTATTTTTTCTATATCTCTTATTAATTCAATTTTACGTCTGTGTAAAATCATTTGTTTTACGGTTGGTTCTATATAGCTTAATGGAGCTGTATCATTCCTGATTAAAACATCTTTTATAGCCACCAAATATAAACCTAATGAATCTTGTTTTTGGAGGAATTTTGTTTTATTTAACAGATTTTCTTTAGAAAACGGCAGTTTTAACAAAACCTTATCTAATTGCGTCCAAATTGAGTCGTTAAATTGGTAATATTTAAAACTCAATTGTTGTTTTTCCAACGCTTCTAAATCTTCAATTTTATCGGATTGAAAAAGTTTTATAAATTCTTTTTTGTTGATAATATTATTATCAAAATGAAGATATTTTACCTTTATCAATTCTTCATTCAGCTTAAAATTTTCTTTATTATTTGCGTAAAAATCTTCTATTTCGTTTTCACTAATAACAGTATCTAATTGCTGATTTATAAGCCTTTCTTTATAACTATTAATTAACAAACTTTCTTTGTAGTCTTTTACCAACGAATTAATTTCTGTAACCTCTTCTAAAGAACTATTACTGTCTGCATTGCTTAACAATAATTGTTTTACAGCCCAATCGTTTATAAAGCCTTTCACCAAAACAATACTGTCTTCTCTGCTGGTATTATTTGGCACTACATTTACTAAATCTTCTCTAAAAAGTTTTTCGGTATTTACAATAGCTACAATTTCTGATGTGGTGCTTTCTTTTTCTTCAACTTGAAAATATTCGCAAGAAGCAAACACACAAAACATTAAAAAAAGCACTGTAAATTTCCTCATTACTCTTTTCTATAAAATTTAATTAATTTTTTAAGCTCTCTTTTATTTACTTCAATAGTACTTTTATTTCTTAAATCTGCAATCCATTTTTCCTCTAAAACATTCTGGTAATCGTTCATTACCTCTCCTTTTATTTTATTGAATTCTTTATTTTGAAATTTAGATAAATTAGCAGAATAATGGTTTTTTAAGCCTAAAGTATCTTTAGATGATTTTTCCCATATTTTTTGCTGCATCAATTCAAACAACAACAAACCATCTCTATATTCTTGCAAAGTATGTGCAAATTCTGGTTCGGTTTTTTCTAAATTCTCTTTGTAATAACTTAAAATCTCTTTGTCTTTAAACTCGTTAAAAAGTTCGTAAACAGGAACGTTACTTCTGTTTTTAATGTATTTTACAAAAGCTTCTTGTTTTATTTTTAACTCATTAATTGTTAACAGAACAGTTTGTAGAGAATCATTCCCAATATTTCGTATATTTTTATGCTCAAAAATCGCTTTTGCGTTTTCGTTTTCAGAAATTGTATATTTTTTCTTTAATTTAGCAATTACAGCTTTTTCAGATAATTGAGCTCTATCACCAGATTTTACTTTGCTTTTAAGCTCATCTTGCATTTCATTAAACGATTGTACAGGATATTTTTTTATCAACTGTAAAATATGCCAACCAAATGGAGTTTCGAAAGGTTTAGAATATTCGCCTTCTTTTTGCAAGCTAAAAGCTACATCTTCAAAAGGTTTTACCATAACTCCAGTACCAAATTGTCTTAATTTTCCACCTTTAGATTTTGAACCTAAATCTTCAGAAAACTTTCTTGCCAATGTTTTAAACTGAACATCTTTTTCTAATTCATTATAAAGAGAATCAATTAGTTTTTTTGCATTTTTATTTTGATTATTTATCAAAATATGTGCAACTTCTACTTCTCCTTTTGAGGCTCTTAATGAATCTATTTTTAAAATATGATATCCAAAACGAGTTTTAAAAGGTTCTGAAACTTGACCAACTTTAGTATTGTAAGCTGCATCTTCAAAAGGATACACCATTTTAAAAGCAGAAAAATAACCTAAATTTCCTTTGTTTGCTTTTCGTCCACTTTTTTCATCATCTCTTGCAGATGGATCTTCTGATGTTTCTTCTGCAACCGCTTCAAAATCTTCTCCTTTTAAGATTCTAGCTCTAATATTCATTATTTTTTGATACGCTTCTAACGTATCTTTTGGAGTCGCTACTTTTGGAGTTCTTATTAAGATGTGTTTTGCTTTTACCTCATTTTTAGTTCTGAAATAAGCATCTTTTACTAATTTATTAATAAAAACTGTGTCTTGCATATAAGGTGCAGAAAGCTGATTTCTATATCCTTCAATCTCTTTCATATAAGAAGGTAGCGTATCTAATTTAATTTGATATGCTTCTTTTACTTTTAACTTATAATTGATGAAAAGATCTAGATTTTTCTGAACATCTTTTGCTTCCTCATTATCGATAGCATCTAAATTTTTCTCGTAAATTCTTTTAAAATCTCCAACTGAAATATCTTCACCATCTATTGTTATTAAAGTTTTATCATTTTGTTGCCCGAAAACAATGCTTGATATTCCTAAAAACAGCACTAAAAATAATTTTCTCATAAATTTATAATGATATAATTCCTTTAATTTTTTCAACCTTCTTGTAATAACTAATAATTTCATCAGCAGAATTCAACTTTAAAACGATAGTAACACTCACATATTTCCCAGTTTTAGAATTTTTTGTAGTAATAACTGCTCCTTTATTATCAAACAGACTTTCTATTTCCGCTAATTGATTACCATCTGTAGGCACAATAAACTTATACATATAATCTGCAGGAAAATCAGTTGTGTCTTCTAACTGACCTTTTAGTTTGGTATAAAACTCATTTTTATCACTCATAATTGAAAATTTATTGTATTCTTTACAAATAACAAGCCACAAAATTACATTAAAAATTAGTTTTATAAAACGAATGATTTATTTTTGTGGAATTGATTTTTGAAAGGAAAATCAAAAATAATAATTCTAACACGAAAAACTTGCAAGAAAATCAGCAAAAAATAGTTTTAATTGGTGGTCCAGGTACAGGAAAAACAACCGTTTTAAATGCTTTAAAAAACAAAGGTTTTTGTTGTTTTGATGAAGTTTCTAGAGCTGTAACCCTAAAAGCTCAAGAAGATGGCATTGAACAACTGTTTTTAACAGAACCTCTGTTGTTTAGTGAAATGTTATTAAAAGGTAGAGAAGAACAGTTTTTAAATGCGGATAAAAGAAAAGAACAAATTGTTTTTTTTGATAGAGGAATTCCTGATGTTCATGCCTATATGAACTATTTTAAAACAGCATATCCTGATTTATATTTAGAAAAAAGTAAAGCATACAAATACTCAACAATTTTTCATTTTTCTCCTTGGGAAGAAATCCATATAACTGATAATGAACGTTATGAAACTTTTGAAGAATCGCTAACTATTGATCAGTTTTTAGTACAAGCTTATTCAGATTTGGGATACAATATTATAAATGTTCCTTTTGGTTCTATTGAAGAACGAACTAATTTTATTCTCAATTCGCTTTCTTGCGATTTATGATATCCCCAAAAAACATATTAAAAGAATACTGGAATTACACCACTTTTAGAGAACCACAAGAGGAAATTATACAAGCTGTATTAGATCAAAAAGACACCATTGCTTTATTACCAACTGGAGGAGGAAAATCGATTTGCTTTCAAGTACCAGCATTGGTTAAAGAGGGTGTTTGTGTTGTAATTTCGCCACTTATTGCTTTGATGCAAGACCAAGTCGAAAACTTAAAAAAGCGTGATATAAAAGCAACACTTATAAAGTCTGGTTCTTCTCAAAATGATATGATTGCCCTTTTTGACAACATTAAATTCGGCAGTTATAAATTTTTATACATTTCTCCAGAAAGATTACAATCCTTATTTATTCAGCAAAAATTAAAAGAACTCAACATTAGTTTTATTGCTATTGATGAAGCTCATTGTATTTCTGAATGGGGCCATGATTTTAGACCAAGTTACAGGAATATTAAGATTTTAAAAGAACTAATTCCGAACACAAATTTTATTGCATTAACTGCAACTGCCAACCAAAGAGTTTTAGATGACATTGCCAAAAATCTTGATTTAAAAAATCCTACCGTTTTTAAAAAATCTTTTTACAGAGAAAATTTAGCCTATCAAATTTTTAATGTGGAAGATAAATTATTAAGGTTGATTCAAATTTTTACCAAGACAAAAACGCCAGCAATTGTGTATGTAAGTTCAAGAAAAAGAACGGAAGAAATTGCACGTTTTTTAACTGCTAATAATTTTAAAAGTAGTTTTTATCATGGTGGATTATCTGCCAAAGAAAAACAAAATGCGTACCAAAATTGGATGACTGAAAAGACAAAAATTATGGTAGCAACGAATGCTTTTGGAATGGGAATTGACAAACCAAATGTGGGAGTTGTAATTCATTTTGATTTCCCTTTTTCACTCGAAAATTATATTCAAGAATCTGGAAGAGCAGGTAGGAACGAAAAAAAATCTTTTGCTGTTTTATTAAAAAATGAAAGTGATATTTTAAAATATAAAGAACTTCTAAAAAAAGGCTTGCCAAGTATTTTAGAAGTCAAAGAAATTCACAAAAAATTATACCAATATTTTAGAATTTCTACAGGCGAAATTTCGGAAGAATTGTTTCAATTTCAGCTTTCTGAATTTAGTAAAAAGTATGAATTTCCACAAAAAAAAGTAGAAACAGTTTTAAAGATTTTAGCCAATAATGGCATTATAGAAATTACAAATACATTCAATCAAAAATCAACTATTATTTTTAATACGAGTAGCAAAAATGTCATTTCTTACGCTATCAATAATATTGATACCAAGAAATTTATAGATTCATTATTAAGAACTTACACAGGTTTATTTGAACAAGAGGTTAAAGTAGATGAATTTCTACTCGCAAAGAAAAGCCAAACCACTTCAAGACACGTAATTGCTAATTTAGAACGTTTACATGAAGATAAAATCTTAGAATATCGTCGTGTAAAAACGGACTCAGAAATTCAATTTTTGGTTCCAAGAGAAGATGATAGAACTATTAACAGATGCTCTAAAGAAATTGTTCAATTCTTAAAACAGAAAGAGAAAAAATCAGAAGATTTCTTAGCCTATATTTCAAATCAAAACGTGTGTAGAAGCATCCAAATTTTAGATTATTTTGATGAAAAAACAACTCAAAAATGTGGAATTTGTGATGTTTGTTTATCAGAAAAAAGAGCAAAAAAAGAAGATTTATCTCCACATATTTTATCACTTCTAAACAAAAAAACAAGTTTAACTTCACAAGAAATTAGGCAACAATTACAAGCAAATGAAAAGGACATTTTAATACATTTGCGAACCTTATTATCTGAAAATAAAGTTCAGATAAATCATCAAAATAAATACCAAATAAAATAAAAAATTATGAAAGATATACGAATCGTTTTTATGGGAACTCCAGATTTTGCAGTCACCATTTTAAAACATTTAGTAGACAATAATTATAACGTTGTTGGTGTAATTACTGCTGCAGATAAACCTGCTGGAAGAGGAAGAAAATTAAACGAATCTGCTGTAAAAAAATATGCATTAACTCAAAATTTAAAAATTTTACAACCTACAAATTTAAAAAACGAAGTGTTTCTCGAAGACTTAAAAAGCCTAAATGCCAATTTACAAATTGTAGTTGCTTTTAGAATGTTACCAAAATTAGTTTGGCAAATGCCAGAATTTGGCACATTTAATTTACACGCTTCATTACTCCCAGATTATAGAGGAGCTGCACCAATTCATTGGGCAATTATTAATGGAGAAACAAAAACGGGTGTCTCTACTTTTTTTATTGATGATAAAATTGATACTGGTGAAATCATTTTACAAGAAGAAATTCCTGTTCTAAATGATGAAACTGTAGGTACTTTACATGATAAATTAATGTTTTTAGGAGCAGATTTAGTTGCTAAGACTGTAAATTTAATTGCTGATGGAAACATCAAAACTAAAAAGCAACCTGAATTAGAAGAAAAACCGGCTCCAAAATTACATTCAGAAAACACCAAAATTGATTGGTCATTATCTTTAGACACTATATACAACAAAATTAGAGGCTTAAACCCTTTTCCATCTGCTTGGACAATTCTTTTAAATAATGAAGAAGAAATTTCCGCTAAAATATATGAGGTTGAAAAAATCGAAGAATCACATAATTTGGAAGCTGGAACAATCATCACTTCAAAAAAAGAAATAAAAGTTGCTGTTGCAAATGGCTTTATTACTATTAAAGGAATAAAATTAGCTGGAAAGAAAAAAATGGATGCAGTAAGTTTGCTAAATGGTTTTACTTTTGCTGACAATTCTAAAATGATATAAAACCTTTATTGGTAAGCTTTTTAGCGTTTTTTAAGTTTTTTGCGTTTTTCACCTTAGGTTTATTAACAATTTGCATCTATTTATTAACAAAACACTGTTTTTTTAGGGTGCTAATTTGCGCAAACCCTTAATACGTCTATATTTGTTAAGCTATTATAGCACAAAAATATTATAATTAATTTTAAAATTTATTTATTATGAACAAATCTGATTTAATTGACGCAATGGCTGCTGATGCAGGAATATCTAAAGTAGCAGCGAAAGCAGCATTAGAATCTTTTACAGATAATGTAACTTCTGCTTTAAAAGGTGGAGATAAAGTTGCATTAGTTGGTTTTGGAACTTTTTCAGTTTCTAACAGAGCTGCAAGAACAGGAAGAAATCCTCAAACAGGAAAAACTATCCAAATTGCTGCTAAAAATGTAGCAAAATTTAAAGCTGGAGCTGGATTAAGTGATGCTGTAAACTAATTTACTGCAATACTAATTATAATTAAACTCTCTTTTTTAAGAGAGTTTTTTTATTTATAATATTTTGTATATATTTACTTATGTTGTATTTAAAACCACATAAAGGCAGATTGTTAATTGCTGAACCTTCTATTTTAAATGACAGTTCTTTTAATAGGGCTATTATTTTAATTACAGAACATACAGAAATTAACTCTGTTGGTTTTATATTAAATAGACCTTTAGAATACACATTAAGCGATTTACTACCTGATATTAGTTCCGATTTTATAGTTTATCAAGGAGGCCCTGTTGAGCAAGATAATTTGTATTTTGTACACAAGGTTCCAGAACTAATTCCTGACAGTATAGAAGTAGATAATGGTATCTTTTGGGGAGGAAATTTTGAAGCTTTAAAACAACTTTTAAATGATGGTTCTCTAAAAAAATCTGATATTCGTTTTTTCTTGGGATATTCTGGTTGGGGAAAAAATCAACTTAGAGATGAACTAAACATCAATTCATGGTTTATATCAGAAAATGATCTTCAAAATATTTTTTCTGAAGATGAAACTTCTCTCTGGAAAGAAAAAATACTTCAAAAAGGGGGTGATTATAAACTTTGGGCAAATGCACCAAGTGACATCAACTTAAATTAGGCAGAAGTAACTTCTAAAACTTTTAGACTTTTTGCTATTTTACTAGAAAAATCTACGGTAAATTTTTTCTTTTTATAATTTGTAATTGGCTGAACACCCATAATTGCATTTGTTATAAAAACCTCGTCTGCTTTTTGAATTTCGAAAGGTGAAATAGTTGTTTGCTCCAAAGTAAACTCTTTATTTTTGGCAATAATTTCGATGACTTTTTGTCTAGCAATTCCTTTAATACAACCCTCTGTTAATGCAGGCGTTTTTACAATATTCCCTTTTAAAACAAAGATATTTCCATTAGCAACCTCCACTACTCCTTTTCGTTCATTTATCAAAACACAATTGTCTAAATAGTTCTCTTTAGCAAAAATACTTGCTAAGGTATTTAACATCCTGTTATTTGTTTTTATGGTTGATAATAATCCAGAATAATTATAAAAGTCTTTAAAAACATCAACTGTATAAACATCTTTAGTTTTATAGGTATTTTCTTTTACTTCAATTAGATAATCGATTTCGTTCGTTTTTGGCGTGTATAAACCACCATCTTTTCGATATACATTTAAACGAACTCTAAAAGAAACAGCTTCACCTTGCACTGCAACTGTCTTTAAAATTTCTTGTTCTAAAAATTCCATGGTAAATTCCATTGGTATTTTCATACGTAGCATTCTCATAGAAGCCATTAACCTAAAATAATGATCTTCCCAAAAAACGACCTTTTTATTGACAATTTTTATAGTTTCAAAAATTCCATCTCCATATTTAAAACC
Organism: uncultured Polaribacter sp.; assembly: GCA_963977615.1. GTDB lineage: Bacteria > Bacteroidota > Bacteroidia > Flavobacteriales > Flavobacteriaceae > Polaribacter. The sequence continues at coordinate 23,019 of CAXBPL010000014.1, forward strand.
TCTATTATGTATAGAAAGTTTTATATTCTCTTCATGTACTAATTCACCATTAAAATTAATCATCTATAAAATTGTTTTGGAGGTGCAAAATTAAGGTTTTGTTATAAATGAAGCACAAAAAAACCCAACCAAAAGTTGAGTTTTTTAAAAGTTTATATAAATTATACTTTAGGCACCAATTGTTTGTTTCAATTCATCAATTTGATTTTCCCAAAGTTGTTTAGATTCTTCTACTTCATCTTCATCATCAGCAAAATCAGTAATAATTAGGGAAACATCTTTTGTTAAAGCATCTACTTGAATTTTTATTTCAAAATAACTTTCGTCATCTTCACTTTCTAACCATTTCCAACGAACTCTATCCTCTGCTCTTTTTGTGATTAACTCTGCTTCTTCAATAGTTCCATCCCACTCAAAAGTAAACATTTTACCTCTAGAGTTTACTTTGTCTGCAAACCATTCTTGCAAATTAGAAGGTGATGAAATGTATTGGTATAACATGTTTGGGGAAGCATGAATTGGTATTTCAAGCTCGTATTTTACTTTATCCATTTTTTATCTAACTTAGGTTGACAAGATAAGTATTAATTCTATTTAAAAAAAATTTAAAAGAGATGTTGCTAATCTCTAAAAAGTATTTATATTTGCACTCTCAAAAACAAAAAATGGCGAGGTAGCTCAGTTGGTTAGAGCGCAGGATTCATAACCCTGAGGTCTCGGGTTCAAATCCCGATTTCGCTACAAGTTTAGAAAAAAAAAGTCAAGATTTATATCTTGACTTTTTTTGTTTTTATAAAACAAATAAATGTTTTTTAAGACTCACTAACAAAGCAAACTATCTTAAATGTTATTAATTATTATTATAAGTATTCAAAATAGCAGGTCTTTGTTTCAATATCCTTTTTAAAAAAAATAAAAACTTTTTAATTCTCTATACTACCTTCTTTTTAAAATAATTTTAAAAAAAAAAAAAATTCCTACCTAGTTGAGAATTGATTTTAAATTGTATTTTTAAGTGGGTAATCACAAGTTTATCAAAAATTCAATCTTCATGGTGATTTAATAGTACGCGATTACAAAACTCGATTTTTTCAAATTACTGCTAAATTTCATGGACTACAATACTCATCAATACTCCTATCTCAGCTATTTTTTTATTAAGTGTTATGCCTAGATTTAATTTTTTCTCAACATTTCTCCTACTTTCAAAAGGATTTCTTTTGATTTAGTGGGGATACTACCATTAGCATCAGGGCCTACATTTAATAGGAAGTTACCACCAAAACTATTTATTTCTTTAAGCTTATTATAAACTGTATCTGGAGATTTCCAGTTAGTGTCATCAACTTTAAATCCCCATGAATCGTTTAAAGTGTAACAAGCCTCCCATTCATATTCTACATTATTAGACAGATGTTCTTGCTCTGGCGTTCCGAAATCCTTTTTAAAGGATTTTCGTTTTCCAACTCTATTGTTAACAATTATTTCTGGTTTTAACTCTCTAATATAATTATAGAGATCAATTCCTGTATCATTGTTCCACCATTCCACCCAATCACCATCAAACCACAATATATCGGTATCATAATTATCAATAAGCTCTTTAATTTGATTTTTCATGTAAGTAATGTATGTTGATCTTTGGCCAGCTTTCATTTGAATTTGTGCCCAATAACTCCAAGTATCATATCCTGATGAATTACGCTGTTGACTACTATGATGCCAGTCAATTATGCTATAATAAGTCCCAAACTTAATTCCATTTTTTCGGCAAGCAATGCTGAGTTCAGCAAGGATATCTCTCTTAAAAGGTGTATTGGCTACATCAAAATCAGTGTATTTGCTATCCCATAGACAAAAACCTTCATGGTGCTTTGTTGTGATTACTATGTATTTCATCCCTGCTTTTTTAGCTATAGATACAATTTCATCAGCATTAAAATCTTTTGGGTTAAAGGTATGAGTGAGCATAGCATAGTCTTGAGCTGCAATATCGGATTTAGCCTGTATCCATTCAGCATAACCTTTTATGGTATCATTTTTATAAACTCCACCTAGTTGGCTATAAAGTCCAAAATGTATGAACATTCCATATTTAGCATCTTTGAACCATTGCATACGTTTATTAAATACTTTTTTTGATTCATCACTAAAATCTTTGTTAGCTTGGGCATTAACAAATCCGTTAAATACCAAAGTTAAAATAAGTATTGATACAATTTTCTTCATATTATTATGTTTTTAATTATGCTGAATATCATTATTCAAAATTTCCACTATATATCGTATTTTTAATGTTTGACTACTTCTAATAATAAAACGTTCTAAATACATCAAGAATGATACATCTATCAGTTATAGACATTTATTTACTTCACCTTAAAAAAACTTTTATAGCTATTCAATTTTAGAAATTGTTTATAATAAACTCACGTTTTAGTATTTTCAATTTTTCTAAGATTTTTATTTATGGAAGTTTCTAACTCTATTACAATAGGGCTCTTAAGCTTTTCAACATTATCATAGTGTATCCAGTACTCTCCATGATCATAAATTCTTTCCAGTTTTAAAAGTTTATCGGAGTTCCCTATTTCAAATGCTTTGCTAATATTCAATTCTTTCGAAGCTTTTACACGTAATTTTCCAGATATTGGCATATTAAAAACAATCATATACTTCTTATTGGTTCGTCTATTGATTGTATAATAGCCCCAATCTTGTTTTTCCCAATTTAAGTGCCCACTATTATGGATAGCCTCACCATTAACCTTCATCCACGCTCCAATTTCTTCGGCTATTTTTGTTTCTTCTATTCTAATTGTTCCATCAGCTTTCGGTCCAAAATTTAAAACAAAATTACCATCTAAAGATGCTGATCTAGCTAACATATCTAATATTTCATAACTATCCTTAACATGCCCTCTCCAGTCTGAATGATATCCCCATTGATTATGAGGAATGGTCATTACACATTCCCAATCATTTCCTGTTACATCTTCTATTTTAGAAGGTAAATTCCTTTCCCAACCTTGACCATAATCGCCCATTAAATCTCCATTAGAATCGTAACCTCTCATACGATTATCATCCGCTCTATACCTACTCCCAATTATTAATCCAGGAACCATTGCTCGCAATTCTTCCGATAATTTGTATGCAAATTCTGCTTGATCTTTCCAAGAACTATCCCAAGTTCCATCAAACCAAAAACCTTTAACAGAAGGGTAAAGCGTTAATAGTTCTTTTAATTGATTACTTGTAAACTCTTTAAATATTTCAAATTCTTTTTTGTCATCTTCCGTCTCTAATTTAGATCTATACGACGGATGATGCCAATCTAAAATAGAAAAATACAATATAACATCAAGTCCTTCTGCTTCATAAGCTTCAACAACCTGTTTGATAATATCTTTTTTATAAGGAGAATTACTTATGTTATGTTCTGTATATTTTGATGGCCACAGACAAAATCCATCATGATGTTTTGTAGTAATTACAACATATTTAGCCCCCATGTTTTTCGCTTGTTTTGCCCAAGCTCTCGCATCTAATTGCTTTGGATTGAACTTTTTGTACAAAAGATCATACTTATCGGTATCTACGCCTTTTTCCGCTCTCATCCATTCCGCAGCAAACGAATGAAATTCTCCTTCCCAAAAGCCACCTGGAATTGCATAAAGACCAAAATGAATAAATTGTCCAAAACCATTGTCTCTCCATTTCTGCATGGCTTTATCAGTACGTTTCCCTAATCTTTCTGCTCCATACTCTAAAGGCAAACTAGACCTCTTACTACTTTGACCGTTTATATTAATTGCTGTACAAACAATTAGGACTCCAATAAGTAATTTCAGTGTTCTCATATTTTATTTATGTTTATTATAAGCGTAAAAATGAATCTGATCCTTCAACTAGTTTTTGTTATTTAAACGCTAAAAAACTATTTTATCTTTTTACCCGAGAATGTGTGTGTTTTACCCATTTGACAAGTGATTTTTAAAAGCGTTTCACCTTCTTTAGAAGATATTGTTTCTACATAATCTCCTTTAATGGACCACTCTCCTGTTAATTTTAAATAGACATCAGTATGAGATCTCTTTAAATCCCATTTTAAATCGGGTTGGCAAATTGAAAATTTCTTGTTTTGTTCATCTCCTTTTAACATAATTAATACAGGGCTAGAAACTTCTTTAAGACAATCAATTTCAAGTACTCCTGGTTCGTAGACAATACAACTTGTAATTTCTGTTTCACGATCCCAAACTACATGAGCACTATCATCATGTTGTAAAACTTTATAATCTGGATTATCAGAAGCTAAACTATTTTGAAATGATTTCACTTCTTCTTCATCAGCTTGTATCAAAGCAGCATATTCATATCCTGCTCCTTTAGGCCTTCTTCCATGATTGATTACAGCTACTGTAAAATCTCCACTATTGTCTTTCCCTGTGTCTTGGTATTTAGAAAATTGTGTTGATCGCTTTACGGTAAGATCTCCATTTTTTACAAAATAAGTATTCCCTACATTATCTCTAATAGTATTTATATGCTTGGCATCCGATTTTTTGGTATGCATGTATGGGAAATCCGTGATTTTATTATCATTCCATTTTGTGACTGAACTTTTATCGATCAAAGCATTTTGAAAAATAGTAGTTTCTACATCATAGTTTTGATTCCATGCTGAGATATTGCTACCTAAATAGACAATTCTATTGTCAAAACAAAACACAGATTTTCGTCCCTTTAAAGCAAAAAAATCATCCGATAAAACCATCCCAAAAGCACCATTTTTACCATCTAAATTAACACCTCCTACAAAGGTTTCTTTAGAAAACCGACCTGTATTACTTGATATAGCAGCGAACAATACGTTTGTTGGTACGTGCATTGTAGTAGTACCTGGAAGTCTAGCCCAATCCCAGCCATCTTCGGTATATCCACTATTGGCAAGTCCGTCTCCTAATAAAATATCAACTGCGCCATGACTTTCAAAAAAACCATATCTATTTGCTACAGTCCAACCTTCAATACTCCAAACATATTTGCTGAACCCTTTTAAACTTAACATCCAATCATTACGTCTGTGAATAGAATTGGCGGCATTATTCATTACCCAATGCCCTTCTGGATTTTTCTCTGAAGAAATGCCAGCAGCTTTTAATGCGTTTATGAATTTTTTATACTTATTAGGAAACAATCTCATATAGGCCTTGCCAACAGTATCATTTAATTTGTATTTTCCGTCAATACTACCTGCTTTTGTAAGATAGTAGAATGCGTTTTCGACTTGCCTTAATGAGAAATCTTGTTTGAATGGATGTCTTCCGGCAAGAGCATTAGGGAAGTCATATTTGTTAGCATAAATTCTCATTTGGAGTAATGCGTTCATTAAATTTTTATGTCCTGCTTTTGATATAGAAAAAGAACTATTATCTAAAGTATATACCAATTGAGCTGCATTATTAAAAGCCCCTATGGCATAGGCAGGGTAATGTCCATAATGATGAAAAGCAGTCCCGTCATGTTTAAAACCATCTTCAAAGTCATTTGTTTGCATAGCCAAACGCAACGAAATAAAATGACTATAGGCTTTGACCCATGCAACTTTTTCATTTATGTCTTCACATAGTAAATGAGAAATAAATTGCTCTAGAGCATAAGTATGAAAATAATCCAAATCACCATTATGAGGAGGTATGATTAAACATTCTTTGGCATTCGTTAACCATTGACAAAGTTCTTTAACTTCTTTTAATTTATTTTTCTCTTTAAGAACATAACGCATCAAATACATGGCAGACATGAATTTTTTGATTTTATATCCCGTATTATGAATGGTTCCACGAGCGTGTCCCGCAACCCAACCTTGGTGTTTTATATGATTTAATACAGAAACTAACATCTCTTCTATTTCCTCTTTTTTTTCTATATTTTTAGTTTCTATATACAGAAGAGCTAATTCATTTAAAAAACTTCCTAATTGCTGAAAAGAAATGCTATTTTCTTTTATATCCTCATCATTTTTTGGGAATACAAGTCGTTCACGATTAAAACTTATATATGCTCCGTTTGCTTTATCACCAGATTTTAAGTTTTTGTAAAACAGTTGTAGCTTCTCCCAACTTCTTTTATCTTCTTTATCGTACAGCGCAATAAGTTCATTTTGTAAAGCCAATTCTATACGATTCAAATCTGCCTTTTCTTTATTTGAAACTGGATTAATTTTAACTTCTAGATCCATAACATCTAAATGTTTTCTATTTACTCCAGGACCTCTATGCTCATCTTCACCATCTTGGATATAAGGCACTTGTAGATCTGCCATAGGTAACGCTTGGTAGACCGTTGTATTTGGAAACATCTGACCAAAGTGTAATGTACCCGATTCTTTTTCTGGTGCAATAATATCAACGTTCTTAATGCTTCTTTCAGAATGTTGATCAATTTCACCTTCCATATCCGTATAACGTATCCAAGCTGTACGCCATCCCGTAAAATTCAATCCAAAAGTGAATTCCATTTTATCATTAGCATCATCTGTTAGCACAAATTTTAATTGTTGATCTGTAGCTTTATTATTATGCAAGTAAACTACAAAAACTGGCGAATAGATGATTCCTGAATGAAGAATATCGTATTTTAGAGCATAATCACATTTTATGCTTATTTTTTCGTTTTTCTTCCAATCCCAAGCGAGTGAAGGTTTACCTAAGATCTGAATATCTGTATCTTTATAAGGAGTTTTTCCGCTAGAATAAATTGAATCGGGAAAAGCGTCCTTTTGGAAATTAATTAAATTAATCGCTGTAGTATTAATTTCACCTTGACTATATGTAAAAAGAAAAGACAAAAGGAGTATTCCCATGGTAATTTTTATTTTCATAAAATTTTGTATTTATGTTTGTGTCTCAGGTACGTAAAAGACTATCATACAACTGTTTTATCAAAAACAAATGCATGTAAACAATTATTAAATAAGATATATTATTCTTATTATCAATGTATTAGAACAATGACATAATTAAAGAAATTACGAATTACTGATTTTTACTAAAATTCTCAAATTCCATAAGCTGTACAAATCTATACGAATAGAACTTTCTTTTGTTTTCGTAAGAGTAATTACAGATCAAATCAAAGATTTCAGGACTGTAATAGCTTAACTGAATAAAGTTTTGAAATCCTTTTTTAGATATTTTTCCAGTACCATTCATCAGACCATAAAAACCATTTTCTTCTTTTGAATAAACAGTTTGTAATATAGTATTGCTAATAGCTTCAAAATCTGATTTTTGAAGCCCATAATGATTTTCATTTATAGAATAAAAATAATGAAGACAGTCAATATCTAAACCTAAATGTCCTAAATCTTCATAAACGAGTTTACTATAAGTTCTCATCTTATAGTACCAATAATATTGAGTAGTACCATTCTTTTTTTCTATGAAAATATTATCCTTATAATAAGCAACCATGCTGTGCAAGACTTTCTCTGTAAGATTAATATATTCATTAAACTCCTCTTTTTTTGTCAATTCACAAGCCAAAGCGAGCTCTTTCATCGTTCTTCCCATATTAAACATTCTATTGAATGCCAAAGGTTCAATAGGGTTAGTTACTTCATCATACTCTTTGAACCTATTACTCCTATCCTCAAACAGGTAGGTATTTTCATTGAGCCATCCGTTGTCGATAAAAAAATTGATACTTTCTAAACTACTTTTTATATAATAGTTTGCTTTCTCTCCATAAGTAGAACCAGTAATCCCTCCATGTTTTGTTTTTTTAGAAAGTAATTTTGGTTGCGAAAGTATGGTTTTTGCACAGGTTACAATTGGTAATAACAACATAGATGTTTGTATAATATTGGTATAAACTTCAGGGCCTTTTTGTTGTTCTCCAGTTTCAGGGTCCCATTTCTTGATGTATGACAACCAAGAAGGGGCCCGTTTATTCATAAAATGATCTAAAACGCCAGTTTCTGTATCATTTTTTTTGCTTTCAAAAGCATCTACAAGCTCAATCATCTTATCCAAATACTTTCTCTTTTTCGTTACTTCATACATTCCTGCCAAAGAGTGAATTGCCCAAGCATCAGTCCAGGTCATTAAATTTTTTAGATTATTTTCTTGAATCTGATAGTTTAACATTTCCTCGTTGTACTCTGTAATTTGCATTGAACTGGTTGAACAGCCTACTCCCAATTGAGAAAATGCAGTTTGTGACAATACAAACAAGCCTATAATCGTGGTAATTTGTTTTAATTTAGACATAATTTATTTTTTAGTAATTGAAATACTGCTTTAAGTATTTAGTTAATCTAACTTAGGTTTGAAAATTGTAAAACTCAATCCTTTTCTAGCTTCCAAAAGTTCAGCACGCAGTTCTTTTGTTTTTTCAGGATATTCTGAAGCTAGGTTTTTTTGCTCTGAAGGATCATTTTTTAAATTGTAAAGTTGTGTTGTTACTTGAAAACCTGTTTCTATGATGGGTCCCCAAGGCACCAATTTAGGTCCGTCAAGAGGTTCAATATATTTCCAATCACCTTTTATATAGGACAAGGGGCCAGCAAAACTTTCTTGAATTAATGAAGTTCTTCCTTCTTTAGCATCTCCTTTAAAGTTAACCAAATGATCTTCACTATCGTTTTTGAATTTAGAAACATCTACACCAGCGAGTTTTCCAAAAGATTTGAAAAAATCGACTTGACTGACCATCGTATTAGAAACAATTCCTTTTGATTCTGAATTTGGCCACCTAATAATCAATGGGATTTTTGAACCACCTTCAAGGGCACTGTATTTACCTCCTCTTAAATTACCTGTTGGTTTATGATTCCCTACAAGTTCTCTAGCTTGATCATGGTAACCGTCATCTAAAACAGGACCGTTATCACTAGAAAAAAGAATGACTGTATTTTCTAAAAGATTCAATTTTTTTAATTCTTCAACCACTTGTTTTACAGTCCAATCTAATTGTAAAATCACATCACCTCTAGGCCCCATTCCGCTTTTTCCTTTAAAAAGTTCATTCGGAACACGAGGCGCATGTATGTCATGTGTTGAAAGATATAGAAAGAAAGGATTTTCCTTATTTGTATTGATAAATTCTTTTGATTTTTGAACCAATTCATGCGCTATCGTTTCATCAGTCCAAAGAGCTTCTTTTCCACCTTCCATCCAACCAATTCTACTAATACCATTTACAATCGTATTTGCATGACCTTGAGAAGGTTTTAGTTTTAATAACCCAGGATTTTCAGAACCTGTAGGCCAGTTTCCTACTTTTTGTTTGTAGTTTACTTTGATAGGATCTTGAGGATCTAAATTTACAATATGATGATTTTCTACAAATACACACGGAACTCTGTCACCTGTAGCAGGAATCAAAAAAGAATAATCGAAACCAATTTCAAGAGGCCCTGGCTTTAATTCTCCATTCCAATCCGGACCTTCTTTTCCACCAAGTCCTAAATGCCATTTCCCTACAGCTCCAGTTTTGTAACCAACAGATTGTAAAATAGAAGGAAGCGTTGGTTTTTCTGGATCAATTAAAAGTGGCTGATCCCCCGTTGCAATACTATTCCCTTTTTTTCTCCAAGCATAAACACCTGTTAATAAAGAATAACGTGAAGGGGTACAAGTAGCAGCTGTTGCATATGCATTGTGGAAGGCAATACCCTCTTTGGCAAGATTATCTATAGCTGGAGTTTGAATTTCGGTCGCTCCAAAAGCACTAATATCTCCATACCCCAAATCATCTGCATAAATAAAGACAATATTCGGTTTTGTAACTTCTTTTAAGTTTTGTTTGTTTTTTTTATTGCTACATGCAATAGTGCTTAGAGCTATTACTATGAATGTAAATAAATAGATTAGTTTCTTTCTCATAATTTTGATACACTAAAATTTTCTATTTTCATGTGATTATTCAGTGTACGAAATCCGAAATAACCTTCGGTATAAGGTTCCGGATCGTGAACATTAAAAACTATTTCTCCATTACGACTGTAAGTAGTTTTATTGCCATCAACAAGAATTTCTATGTGCATTTTTTTATTAGCTGTAATCATAAATTTTCTATCACTAAGATCATGCTCCTTTAATAAAGGTCTGTCTGCAGTTCCTTTATAACGCCTAAAACGAGTCTTTGTATTGTCATGTCCACCATAACCAACATAATAGAGTTTTAGATTGTGATAATTTGAAAAGCGTCCCGCTCTAAATTTTGAATTCTTAAAAAAGTCCTTCGGGTTTTGAGGATCCGTAGCCATCCAAAAACAATTCAAATCGGAAACTCGATCATGTGGACCTCCATTGTCTATAACAGTGGCGTCGTAAGAAATTTTTATGTTCCCTTTTAATTTATGTTTGAACCAAACAGTACAACCTTTGGCATCTATAATTTCTAAAATATCATTTTGAATAAAAGTAGTTCCTAGAGGTTGTTGTTCTATAACCCAATGCTCTGTATTTGAAAGGACATTGGCGTAAAGTAGCTTGGATGCTTTCTTTTGACAAGAAAAACAGAATAGAAATACAATAAGTGTAAATAGCTTTGGTATTATTTTTCTTAATGAGAACATAATTAAGATAGTTTTGTATTAAAAATATGTTTATAAAAACATTAATCAGGACTACACGTTTGGTTATAACTTAAAAAAACAAATTGGAGTTTAAATAAAACCCCAATTGTTTTTCTTAATTTTATTTTACTACTAGTTGATATTATTATTTAAATCTTTTTCTCTTTGAGGAATTCCCCAATGAAACTCTGAAGTAACGAAAGATGAAGAACAACCATCTGCTTCACCTACTCTATCTCCACACCCAATTTCTTCACCTATAGCTTGCATGTAGTATAATCTATCTCCTTCAAAAGTCAATTCTTTTGCACGCTCTTTATTAGTGATTTCTATCAATTCTTCAATAGAGGTGTTTTGATCCAAAGGCACATAATTTGTTCCATATGCTCTTTTTCGAATAAGATTTAAATCGGCAATGGCTTGTGTTTTTCCACCACCAATATTTTCTTTAAGGGCAATAATAGCTCTCGTTAAATACAGTTCAGGTATCCTCATCAAAGGAGTGTGGTCTAAAAATTCAGCCCATTTTCCAACAAGAGTTTCACCTTTTACAGTGGTATGTAAATTGGTATATCTTAAATCTTTTTCAGCTTCATTTAGATCATCCCATCCTGTGTATTGTAAAAAATAATTACTTAACTTATAAACAGGGATTCTACCACCACCAGCTCTACCAGCAAAATTCCTGAAGAGTCTTGTACGTCTCCATCTAGCAGTTGTAACGTATTGAAAAATTGTTTCTGAAGAAATATTACCGGTACCAGTTTGTCTAAAAGCTGTTGCAGGATCTGACTCTAATGTGTATGTATTTTTATTTAAAATTGCATCAATTTGCTCTAAAGATTTATCCCAATACATTGATCCCATTTGGAAATAAACTCGAGCTAATAGAAAGTGTGCTGCATCTTTTTTAGCTCTGTCTTGATATCCTTCAGGGTCACGACCTTGTTCATAAACTTCAGGCAAGTATTTTATTGCATTTTCTAAATCAGAAACTACTTGACTGTAAGCTTCTTCAACAGAATTTAAACTTTGAGCATCTAAAGCTGATGTTATATTGGTTGTATTTACAATAATCCCATCATTTGCAATAGATAAAGAAGAATTATATGCAGGAGCATAAGTTTTAATTAATGTATAAAAAGCAAAGGCTCTTGTAAAATAATTTTCCCCTAACATTCTATCTTTCCAATGAGCTTCGGTATCCTCAAAAACATCATTATCATTAATGTAATTTATTACAGTATTCGATGTTCTGACCACTTCATATCCTGACAGCCAGTTATATGAGAGCCAAGCAATTGAGTTATCGTCCGATTTTCTTCTATGTAATTGACCATGAATACTTTCGTCAATATTTCTAGTGAATCTTGAATTTTCTGTAAGCGAGCCTTCATCGGAAGCAAAAGTCGGTAGCATAATTCCCATATCTACAATACCTTCATTATACCCTTTCATCAGTAAATAAGAAGCTGCTGTTATTTTTTCTAAATCATTATTACTCGTCCAAACATCTGTAAATGATGTTGATGGGATTTCTGCTTGATCAAAATAATCTTCACAAGAGTTTAAAAAGAGTATAAAAAGCGGTAGTAAGACTAAAAATTTATAATTATGTTTTTTCATGATTGTATGTTTTATATATTAAAATCTAATTCTTGACCCTATAGAAATTGTTCTTGCTTTCGGAAGTGGATCTCTATTGATGTAACCTTGTCCTAAATTTCTATCGGAATTTATAGCGTGTATGTCTCCAAAATTCACAAACTCTGGATCAAAAGCTTTAAACTTCGACCAAACAAACACATTGGAAACATTGGTATATATTTCAAACCTGTCTACGCTCAATTTATCTAATACTTTTTTAGGAAATTTGTATGCTAGCCTTATGTTTTGTAATCTAACAAAATCTCCTTTATGTAAGTTTCCTGTATGTTCGTAACTTAAAATATTTCCATCAGGATCTCTATTCCCTTCTACTTGTATTGGATATTTGGTATTTTCTCTCACTCCTTTAACCCAAGTATTTCCATACAAATCTGCATCTATTACATTAGCGCCAGTGTTAACAGCTCCATTTCTCAATCCTGTTTGATTATAAATATAATTTCCTCCAGAAAAATTAAACAAGCTACTTAAAGAAAATCCTTTATAAGTAAAAGTATTAGATAGGCCTCCAAAGTATGTTGGCAAACCTGTTTTGTTGTTCTGATATACTTTATTTTTAAGAGTATTTTGTTGTGTAGCTCTAATAACATTTCCTGTTTTTTCTGTAATTTTTGATCCACTAGCTATAAATTTTTCTTGATCAATCTCATAAATAGTTTGGTAACCTTCAGAATCAAGCCCAGCATATTCCGCAACATAAAAACGCCCTAAACGCTCTCCCGTCCAAATAGAGTTTATTGCCGAAGAAGTACCAATAAAAGATGGGGCATATGCTATTTGAAGAGGTGTTTTAATTTGACTAGCTAATTCTCCAACTTCGTTTTTAATTGTTGAAATATTGAAGCTAGTTTTCCAGCTAAAGTTTTTTGTCCTGATATTTGTAGATGAAACTTCAAATTCTAAACCTTTATTTGACATTTCACCAATATTAATTAACGCTGTTGGTGCTGGTTGATTCGTATAAATACCACTACTAAGTACAATAGGAACATCTAAGAGCATGTCTTTTGTATTGGTTTGAAAATAGCCTATAGAACCACTAATTCTGTTATTCAGGATTCCGTAATCAATAGCCACATCTGTAGTGTATGATTTCTCCCAAGTTAAATTATCTGTACCTATATTATCTGGAATCAATGTTTTTGACACACCGTAATCTGAGAAATTACCATTAAAGGTGTTCAACCACTTAAAACTATCTATACTCGCATTACCTGCAGAACCGTAACTTGCTCTTAATTTTAAAAGATTAAATAAGTCTTGCTCTTTCATAAACTCTTCATCAGAAATTATCCACCCCCCAGAAACAGAACCAAAACCTCCCCATCTATTTTTTGGAGCAAATACAGAAGAACCATCGTAACGCACTGTTAATCCAAATAAGTACTTATTCTTGAAAGTTGTATTTACTCGTCCAAAAAAGGATGCAAATAGATCACTTTTTTCATAATAATTAGCTCTTAAAAAACCTCCGCTTGAAATTTCGCTAGAATTGATAGCTGCAATTGATTGTTGTTGAGATGTTAAGTCTTCAAAATCAGCCATTTCATATTTTCGAGTTTTCGTAAAAGATTCTGTTCCTAAAAGAACATTTAACTTAAAATCATTAAAACGTTTATTATAGTTTAATGTAGCATTGAATGTATTGTTCATGCTAGTACTAGTGCTTTGATAAGCTCTTGAAGAGTTTTTTATATTCTCTACTCTTTCTTTAGCTCTTATCGTTCCATCTATGTAATAAAAATTGTCAGTTAAAGAAAATGAAATTCCGGCTTTAGCATTAAGAGTTAAAGCTTTTGCTATTTTATAGTTTATAGTTCCAATTAATCTCAAACCATAACCTTTTGTAGTATTTGATTGATATTTAGAAAGTGATGAAGGGTATAAACTACGTCCACCTTGTGGGTCAAAAAAAACAGTCTCATCAGCATCTGCATAAACAGGATAAAAAGGCATAGCCACTGATGAAGCCGATCTCATACCTCCACGGCCACCCCAATTTGCCACACCTGTTTTTGATGAACCAGGTCCTCCTCCTTTTTGTGCTTTTTGGGAATCGCTGTATGAAATTCTTGAATTAATACCAAATTCAAGCTTGTTAGAAAGTTTCACGTTAAAATTAGCAGCAAAAGCATAATCATCCCTTTCATCACCAACTAAAACACCTGTTGTATTTTTGTTGAAAAGTGAAATAAAATATTTAGTAGATTCAGAACCTCCAGAAATTGAAGTATTTATTGTTCGATACTCTCCGGTTCTTAGTAAATAGTCCTCAAGCCAATTGTTATTAATCTGTTCTGCTTGAGCACGAGTAAGGCTAAATTTAGTCTCGTCAAAAATTGAAGGATTAAAGTCAACTCCTGCTTCATCTATAAGCTCAAAATATTGACTTGTGTTTACGTATTTTTTATAATTTACGGCTTCAGATAAACCTGATTCAAATGAAACATTTACTCTCGGTTTACCTATTTTACCTTGCTTAGTAGTTACCAAAATAACTCCGTTAGCACCTCTTGAACCATAAATGGAGGTTGAAGCGGCGTCTTTTAAAACTTGAATAGATTCTATTTCGTCAGGATTTATGTCTGCAAGTGGATTACTCATCTCTGAGGTACCGTCAACAGTTAATCCATTGGCACTTTGTTCCGAATTTACTGCAATTCCATCAATAATCCATAAAGGTTCTGTTCCAGAAGTAATCGAATTGGTTCCCCTAACTGTAACCCTCATTGCTGCCCCTGGACTGGCATCTGTTGTTGAAATTTGTAGACCTGTACTTTTACCTTGAAGCAATTCTCCAATAGAACTAGTATTTCCACCTTCATTGAGATCTTTTATAGTAGACATAGAAGAAGTGACTTCTCTTTTTATTTGAGTTCCATAACCAACAACAACTACTTCATCTAACTTAGCAACATCTTCTTCTAAAACTACCTCTACATTTCCATTCTTTTTTACAGGAATTTCTTTTGTTTTAAAACCTAAATAAGAAAAGACCAATATTGCCTCCTGTTTTTTTAGTACAATATTAAACTTACCGTCAAAATCAGTAGACGCACCATTATTTGTACCTTTTTCGATAACACTTACCCCTGGCAAAGTTACCCCTGTTCTATCTTTAACAACTCCTTTAGTCTGACCTTTCATTTGTAATGTAAAGCCAAATACAAGTATTATTATTGTGAATAAATAGTTTCTCATAATATCTATAATTTATTTTTATTTATTTTTAATATATGTTAACATCTCAACACCAGCTAACACATAAGCACCTGCTCCATAAGAGAAAGTTGTAGTTGCTTTAGTATCTCCTGGAGAAGCACCAATAGGTTGAACCCAACCAATCATACCTGTTTCTTGATTAATACATTCAGAAAGTGCTTTCCAAGATTTCTCTACAATTGGACCATATTTATCGGATTCTAAAATGCCATTGTTTATACCCCACGTCAATGCATAAACATAAAAAGCTGAACCTGAAGATTCTTTTTGCGCCCAATGATCTGCATCAAGCAAGTTACTCCTCCACATATTGTCTTCTTGCTGTAATGTTATTATTTTTTCTGACATCTTTTTAAATAAACTAACATAACGTTCTTTCATCGTTTCGTCTTTTATATAAGGAATCATTCTGGCCAAACCTCCTAATACCCAGCCATTACCTCTACCCCAGAAAAGTTTAGATCCATTAGGGCTCTTTTGTGTGAAAAATCTTTCATCTCTATAAAACAAAGATTCTTCTTGATCAAATAAGAAATCATAAACATCCCAATACATTTCATCAGCATATTTTGTGTATTTTTCTTCATTTAAAATATTTCCTGCCATCATATATACTGGTGGCGCCATAAACAAAGCGTCACACCAACTCCAATCTTCTCTTCCTGGTACTTTAGTTGCAATTAGAGAATCCATTCTAATTTTTAACTTGTTAATATAAACAGGCTCTCTTTCATGTCTATAAAAATCTAAATATACTTGTCCACAAACGATATCATCTGCATGACGAAAACGAGGAGCTAGATCCCATTCGGTTTTAGCACCCCATGCTTTTACTGCCTCTAAATATTTTGAATCAGAAGTTGCCTCATATAGAGGAACAAGTGAAACATAAAACGTGGCAGGAATCCAACCATTTTTATAATCATAGTCTAGATCTTGATCGTGAGTAGAAGGATGATTTAATTCATAATCTGCAACTCTGGTAATATTTCCAAGAATTACATCTTTTTCAAGATAATCAACATCTTTAGATTTACAGGATGATAGATTTAAAATAAATATTAATGTTAATGTTAAGTATTTAATATATTTCATGTTTAAATAAGTTTTTCTTTCAACAAAGATTGCAACAAACAACCTATAATCATCGGAATCAGGGTTCATTTTTCTGAATGATGTGTCAAATTCTTATTATTTATCGCCTAAAAAGTCTTTTTGATAAAAATCATGTCATTAAAATAAATACACAATAAAAATTCTTCTTTTATTATTAACTAAACGAACAACACCTATAACAACCGATTATTTTATTACCATCAATTCAATACGATTTAAATCAAATCCTTTAGTTTTTTTCTCTGCATTTATTTTAAATCCCTTTATTATTAAAATTAATTTCAATACTTGAAGTCTCATCATTTGTTTTTTGATAATAATATTTAATCAATTATGTAATAAAAAAGGCTACCAATTCTGGTAACCTTTTTTAATACTAATTAAAATTATTTAGAAGTTATTTATTAATTTTTAACAATTCGCTTTGTATAGCTATTACCTTCTGTATTTATTTTTAAAACATAAACACCTTTTGACAGGTTTGTTACAGAAACATTAGCATGGTCTTTATGTGTTGCAGAAGTATACATTACTTGCCCAATTAAACTTATTATTTGAAAACTAAATTCATCAGACTCTTTCAATTTAATGTTTAAATTATCCTTAAAAGGATTTGGATATATACTGACTTTGTTTTTATTAAATTCTTTGTTACTAAGAATAGCATCTCCATTAAGTGTTATATCATCAATCAAAGCATTGCCCTTATTAGTGGAAACTTGAGTGATTCTTATTCTTCTATTTATAGGAATAGCTAGCCCCGAAAAGGTAACTACTTGAGGATTTCCATGTGCATCATCTATTACAGTGTGAATTTCTATAGCTGGTCCACCTACAGCAGAATTTTCATCATAAACAGTAAGTTCAAAAGTATGAGACCCAGGACTAGTATCTCCAACATGTTGTGTAATAAAACTCACTTTATTTATGGCAGTAGTTAAAAGTTCGCTTGTTTCTATATATGATTTTCTATTCCCAAACCTCAGTATTGCACTAGTAGCGCCTGAAAGCGGTGAGTAATCTGTTTCAAAAGCACTACCGGCTCTTGCAAAAGTCCACTCAAATCCAGAGCTTCCTGTGTATGTCCAAGTAATTGGTGAAAAATCAGGATTTATGGGACTAAAAGTATTTGGAAAATTATTATCAAAATTATTGATTTCAAAATTCTCGACATATTGTTTCTCTGAATTATTGTTCTTCATAAACTCTTTATACTCTAGAACTCTAACAAATTGCTGAGGAGATAATCCTCTACCTTTTTCTAAAGAATAATTACAAATAAAATCTTCGAAGGAGCTGTTGTAATAAAATAAATAAATAAATTTTCCAAACCCATTCATAGATATATCTCCAGTTCCATTCATATATTGATGAAATCCGTTATCATTTTCTGAATAAATGGTATTCAACACAGTATTACTTATAGCCTTAAAATCTTGTAAAGTAAGCCCATAGTGATTATTATCTATAGTATAAAAATAATGAAGACACTCTATGTCTAGTTCTAGATGGCCAAGGTCTTCATAAACTAAGGTTCCATGACGTCTTATCTTATAATACCATGAATATTGCGTTTCTCCATTTTTAGTTTCAATAAATATATTTTTTTTAAAATAGGCAACCATGCTGTTCAATACATTTTCCGTAAGATTTATGTAAGTGTTATATTTACTTTCACCAGTGAGTTCACAGGCTAAGGAAAGCTCTTTCATAGTTCTACCCATACTAAACATTCTATTGAAGGCTAAGGGCTCAATTGAATTTGTTACCGGATGAAAATCTTTGGACTCTCTACTTATATATTCAAAGAGGTTTGTTTCTTCATTAAACCATCCGTTATCAATAAAAAAATTCACACTTTCCAAGCTACTCTTAATATAGTAATTTGCTTTTTCCCTATACGTTGTCCCTGTAATTCCACCAATATTGGTATTTAGGTCAAGTAGTGTTGGTTCGGATAATATAGTTTTAGCACAGGTGACAATCGGAGACAGAAGCATAGAAGTCTGTACAATATTAGTATACACATGATTAGGATTACCATCCTTAGCGTAACTTGGCCAAGTTGGTACTCTTTTGTTCATATAAAAATCGAGTACACCTGTTGAAACATTGTTTTTTTTACTTTCAAACTGATCTACAAGTTCTATCATTTTATTTAGGTACTTTATATCTTTAGTTGCGTTATACATGCCTGCTAGAGAATGAATCCTAGGTGCATCAATCCAAGTCATTTGATTACTAAGATTATTTTCTTGAATAACATAGTTCATCATCGTCTGATCATAACCAGCTATTTGTTCTGAGCTAGTAGAACACCCCAAACCCAATTGAGAAAATGCATTTTGTGATATTACAAATAAGCAAAAAATATAAATAACAACTTTCATGTTTCGTAGTTTTAGTGATAAAATGATTTCTATTGATTTTTTTAATAAAAAATATTTAAAACAAGCTAATACAATTGGTGCTTTTTTAAAATATTTTTATTTAACAGGTATTAATTCAATACGGTTTAAACCAAATTCCTTTGTGTGTTTTTCTGCATTTATTTCAAATCCATTTAATTTCAGCTCATAAACTCCTTTTTTCGGAAATTTAATTTCACCTACGTTACTTCTAATTTCCTTGTAGAAAAACAAAGTAGGATTTACTTTCTCTTCATCTCTTTTTAATTCTAAAGGAATTGTTTTACCAGCAACTTCAATATGTCCTATTTGTTGAGAACCCCTCCATTCAGGATTTTCGTGTTTACCTTTTTCATTAGATATCACTTGTATCTTATAATTCCCTGGAGTTTCTACTTTAAATTTCCAAGTAGATAGCGCCTCTTCTTTATTGTATATACTGCTTACTCTGTCTAAGCGAATAGTATTATTTAAAGATTGTGAAATAGTAGGATCAATTTGTAACAAAGAATCTTTATAATGAACTACAAGTACGGTAGCTAAATCATCTTTATTTACACCTGTTAAGTCAATTGTAAGAAAGCGCCCCTTTTGTACGTGTTTTAATTTTGTCCCTTTTTCTAGTAAACTTACATGATCGATATTTGTTAATAAACCATTTAATTCTATCGTATTTGTATTAGGCCAGTTAAGTATATGTAGATATATGTTTTGTGGTTTTTCTGTTATATAACCCCAGTTGTAATTCCAAGGAAATGAAGAGCCTTTGGTGTCATATATTGCTTCTCCATTTTTATGTAACCAATTTCCAACAATTTTTAAATTTTTAATAGGTTCTGATGGGATTTCACCATTAGCCATTGGCCCAACATTTAGTAAATAATTTCCATTTCTACTTGCTGATGCAATAAGTGAACTTAATATTAATTTTGCCCCTCTCCATTCATGATCGTCTTTTCTATAACCCCAAGAACTATTTGTTGTACCAGGCATTTCCCAAGGCATAGATAAATCATCACCTGTAAAATAGTTGTCTGATGTTGTAATATAATCAAACAACATATTATTATCAATTGTTTTAGGAACAGGTAAAAGCCCTATTCTTGAACTGATTATAATCTCTGGTTGTAATTCTCTTGTTATATCTACAAATTCTTCAATTTCATCTACATTTAATCCAGCTCCCATGTCGTACCAGATTAAATCAATTTTACCATAATTCGTTAAAATCTCTCGAAGTTGAGGAAAAGATTTTTCTTTTAAATAAATAGAGCGGTCCATCTCATCAGCATTAAAATCTAAAGTATTAATGCGTCTTTTCATTTTACCTTCACCTGTATACGCATGTGGATGTTCCCAATCCATCAAATGAGAATAGTAAAGCCCAAATCTCATTCCTTGTTTTGCACAAGCTTCTTTTAGTTCTTTAACAACATCTTTACCATAAGGAGTATTCATTACATTATAGTCAGATACTTTTGAATCGAATAAAGCAAAACCTTCATGATGTTTTGATGTAAGAACTATATATTTCATTCCTGCAGCTTTTGCTATTGAAACCCATTCATCTGCATTAAATTTTTCTGCAGTGAAATCTTTCATCAGTCTTTTATATTCAACCAAAGGTATTTTCATTGTATTCTGTATCCATTCTGCAATTCTTGGAGTCATTTCCCCTTTGTATTCACCACCCAGACTTGAATATAATCCCCAATGGATAAACATACCGTATTTAGCATCTTGCCACCACTGCATTCTTTTTAAATAAGCTTCTTTACTATTTACTGGAATAGCGTTTTTTAAATTAATTTCAACACTAGAAGTATTCTCATTAGTTTTTTTATTCCTTGTTATAGAACAAGAAGAAACTAAAACAATTAAACAAAAATGAAGAATAAGATTATTTTTTATTTTTCTCATAACATTTACTCATTTTTAATTAGATAATAAAATAGGCTACCTTTTCAGATAACCTATTTTAATACTAATTAAAAAATTATTTAATAAGTTACTGATAGGTTTCTTATTAATTTTTAATAATTCGTTTTGAATAACTAGTACCTTCTGTATTTATTTTTAAAACATAAACACCTTTTGATAGATTTGAAATAGAAACATTAGCATTGTCTTTATATGTTGCAGAAGTATACATTACCTGCCCCACTAAATTTATGATTTGAAAACTAAATTTATTAGACTCTTTTAATTTAATGTTTAAATTATCCTTAAAGGGATTTGGAGAGATACTACCTATGTTTTTATTAAATTCTTTATTACTAAGAATAGCATCTGCATTAAGTGTTATATCATCAATCAACACATGTCCTTTAGATAAAGTAGTACTATTTTTAATACGAATACGGCTATTTTGCGGAATAGTCAATCCTGAAAATGTTAGAATCTGAGTATCGGCAGTTGATCCAGTAGATTTAGTTACTGTTGTAATAAGCCCTGTGACTCCTTGATCTGCAGTAGTTGAATAAACTGTAAGCTCAAAATCATGAGGATCCTCTGTTACTGTTCCTCCTGAGTGCTTTACTAAAAAGCTTACTGTATGTATTACTTCTCCTATGTCTAACAACACATCATTCGTTTCAATATAGCCACCATTCCTTCTTAATCTTAGACTTTTATCATCTGAAATTGGACTATACCCTTCATTTGAAACTTTATAAGCACCTCCTGCTTTATCTAAATGCCAATTAATTGAACTCCCGTTATAAGTCCAGTCGGCTGTTAATCCATTAGCAGCTGGATCGTCTAGAATTTCAAAATCTTCAACTTGCGCATTTAAAGTTAACCCTATAAACAGGCTACTTAATAAAAGTAATAATTTTTTCATAATTAATAGTTTATAATTTCAAGCTAATTTACCAAAATATCGACCTTCGCATATTTACAAACTGTTCACTTTTTATGAAAATTAGTTCAAATCCGCCTTATTAATAGATATATGACAATAAATCTTACACATTAATTTCTCATTTCTAAATAAAATATTTTTCAATCTCCTTTTAAAATACTAATAAATACAGACCTCTATTAAAGGATTTACTACTATTAAACTTTCAACTTTAATGATAAAATTCTATACTCAAATATTATATTCAAAAAAAACTCCAATCTTTTAGATAAAAGATTGGAGTTAAAAATTGTGTTTACTGTTAAATATTAAAATCCTGTACCTGGAGCTTCAGGACTTGCTGCTTGTGCTTTCTGCGGATTTAAAATCATATATGTTCCTAGTGCTGTTAAAGCTGCGTATTTTCCGTAGTTACCTATTTTTTTGATAGCTTCTTTACGAGTAATATCCTCTTTATTGTTTTCTATATTATTTGTCATGATGTTTTGTCTTTTAAATTCTCGTAATTATTCTAAAATGATTTTCTTATTCAATTTACCTTTTTCAGTTTCTAACTGAATTAAATAAATACCTGTAGCTAATTTTGGTAAAGAAATATCTTGTACTCCATTTGAAATAAAAGAAGTATTCATCATTTGTTTTCCAAGAATATTAAACAATTTTACAGTCGATTTTCCTTGAGACAAACCTACTATTCTTAATGTTTCATTATTTGTTTTATAAATGCTAATGCTTTCTAAAGAAATGTCTTTAATATTTAATGTAGATTTTGCAGCTGTATGTAAATAGAATCTTCCAATTCCATTTAAAGCTTCATCTAAAGTAACTTTATAATTGCTATTTACTTCATCTAAGCGTGTATAAGTATTTGCAAGTTTATCTTCTAAAAACACTTTCATGTCAGAAGGTAAACTAGTAGCTTCAGCAGTAAATGTAATTTCTTTTCCGGCAGTAGCATTAACTCCAACAGGAATTACCATGTTTTCGTAATTTGAATTTGGTAAAGATTGTATTTGATAATTTTTACCTTCACTATCAGAAACTAAATGAGTATACAAAGCAAAAGATTGAGGTACACCTCCAAATAACTTACCATCATAGCCATTGTCAAAACCTGTTGTGGTGCCTTCCATATAGTAAATGTCTGCAAATCGCACTAAAGAACCATCTGTAATATTTAATTTAATTTCTGAACTAGAAGATTTTTGAAAATCATCTGTTTCATGAGATTGTATAGATTCTGAAAATATTACAGCATTTGTTGTTTTTGCTTCTACAAAAAATCCTTGACCTGGTGATACTTTAAATGCTAATTCAGAGGGTTTTGTTATATAATTGTCTGTGGCATCATTCCAAACATATATTTCTAATTGTTCTAATTCAGCTGTGTTTGTGGTTAAGAAAGCACCACTATTTATAGAAGCAGTAAAAGGGTTTCCTATAAGGTTGTAATTGTTACCACTCGCACCTCCCATTGTTAAATCAATTGAAACATCTTCAGTATTAATAGCACCTGTAAAAGAAATATCTCCAACAGCACCTATTTTAGCTGAATAACCTTTTCCTTCAGCTAAAGGATCTGTAGATGATGTCGTAAAATATGACCATCTAATATTAGCATCTGCCTTGGAATTATCATAAGGAGCAAAGCCAATTCTATTTCCTGCAGTTCCATCTGCAAAGGTATTATTAGACCTCATATCTGTCATGATCTCTCCATTTACTGGGCTTGAAACTAGATGCCATGATTTGGCGTTATCAGCGTCATAAGTTAAAGCTCTTTTATAAGTTACTGCACCAGCAAATGTACTTTCTGCTTTTAAAGTTGCTCCAGATTTTATTATTACCGAATTAACAGTTACAGCAGAAGACGCTGTAGGGTAATTAGACAATCCACTTGGTATTATTACTTTATCTGAAGCATCAGGAACAGTATTAGAATTCCAATTATCAGCATCATTCCAATCATTTGGTGTAGTCGCATCATCGCCTTGCCATACTACAGGAATAAGAGCATCTGCATTTAGTGTTATGTCATCAATCAACACATGTCCTTTAGATAAAGTAGTTGTATTTTTAATACGAATACGGCTATTTCTCGGAATAGTCAGTCCTGAAAACGTTAGAACCTGAGTATCGGCAGTTGCTCCAGTAGATTTAGTCACTGTTGTAATAAGCCCTGAGCTTCCCTGATCAGCAGTAGTTGAATAAACTGTAAGCTCAAAATCATGAGGGTCTCCAGTTACAGTTCCGCCTGTGTGCTTCACTAAAAGGCTAACGGTGTGTACTATTTCGCCTATATCTAACAACACATCATTTGTTTCAATATACCCATTAGCCCTTTTTAATCTCAAACTTTTAACTTCTGAAATCGGAGCAAGTCCTGAACCTTCAACTTTATAAGCACCTCCTGCATTAGATAAATGCCAATTAACTGAACTTCCATTATAAGTCCAGTCAACTGTAAATGAATTAGCATCTGGATCATCTAAAATTTCAAAATCTTCAATTTGCGCATTTAAAGTTAGCCCCACAAACAGACTACTCAATAATAGTAATATTTTTTTCATAATTTAAAAGGTTTTAATTTTTGCTAAAATTAGCAACTATACAAGTATTAACATTTTACAGACCGTTCTTTTTTTGCAACAAATGTTTCAACCTCAATTAATACTACAGATATTAAATATTTTAAAATACAGCTACTTAGGGTGTGTTATTTAAGAGGACTATGAACAGTATATCATAAAAATTGACACATCCTTTGAATTTAATCTTAGGACTCAGTATTATATTTGAAAAGAAAATTATATTAACCCTTATAGACTATGTGTGTTCCTTTTTGGATAAAATCAAAAAAAGTAAGGTTAGTAACTTTATTATCAATACTATTTTTCTTTCCTATTTCTGTGAATGGGCAAGATCATGAATTATGGAACGATTTTACAAATAACCCAAAATCATCAAGATTTGTAGATTGGTCGTCGTCCGGCTATGATAGTGGAAATTCGTCTACCCCCACTCCTTTAATAACTCATAATGTAACCACCTATGGAGCAATTGCAAATGATGGCATTGATGATAGAACTGCAGTACAAAATGCCATAAATGCAGCTGCTTCAAATGGTGGAGGCGTTGTGTTTTTTCCTTCAGGTCAATATGATTTTTGGAAAGGACCTAATGGGCATTCATTAGAAATTAATACTTCAAATATTGTTTTAAGAGGAGCAAGTGATTCAAGTACTACTTTAATGCAACATAATTATCACGAAGGATCGATTCATTATGAGCGTTATTATTTAATCAATGTAGAATCTCCTTATGACATTAAAGGAACAACCATTTTATTTTCTCAAAATGCATACCGTCATGACTATGATATTAAACTCACTTCAACTGCTGGTATTTCTGATGGAGATATTATTCTGATTCAAATGGTAAGACCAACTGATGATTCTGATGTTTTAAGTAGAGAATTTATATTACCATTAATCCCTGAAAGTAGTTGGACAGGATTTAATAAATTCTTTCCAATAGAACAAATGGTCACTGTTAAAAAAGTGAAATCTGATGGCCAAACATTAACACTTAAGCAATCATTACATGCAGATTATTTAACGCAAAACACAGCAAGGGTAAGAATTATAAACGACAGAATTCTAAAAAACATTGGTGTTGAAAATTTAAAACTAAAAGGATCTTGGACAAGAACTTACAAACACCATGGTAGTTTTGAAGATGATTATGGTTGGAATGCGTTAGGATATACAGGTGTTGTAAATTCTTGGATACGAAATATTACGGTTGAAAATATGGGAACAGATATTAATTTACAAGATTCTGGATTTTGTACTGTTGAAAATATAAAAAATGTGGGTAATCATGGTCATAGTGGTATAGCAGTTTCTCACTCTTATTCAAATTTAATTAGAAATTATACCTCACCAACATATCGTACTCACACTATTGGAATTGCAAATACTTCTAGTGGTAATGTATTTACAAACATAATGAATACATCTGGCCTTCAAGGAGCTATTGACTTTCATGGGTCTGGTCCTAGTAATAGTAACTTGATAGAAAACAGTAGTAATTTACGTATTTCATCAGGAGGTGCAGAAAGAAACATGCCACATGCAGGGCAAAATAATACTTTTTGGAATATATCTGCAGGACCAATAAGAAAACATGAAGATATGTTTACAAGTGGTTTATATAACTATTCTGATTATTCAGGTGCTTTTGATGAAGCTGATTTACATCAATTATTTCCAAAATCAATCATTGTTGGCATTACCAAAGGAAATCATACATTACCTATAACTGTGGATGGAAATACAACAAAAAGGGTTAATGATTGGTATTATATTGATGCTGTTGGTGAACATGTAACACCAACATCGTTATTTAAGGCACAAAAAGAGTTAAACTCGTTGGGTCTTAAAAAGTTGTCTTTTAAAGAGAATTTTAAAATTTTTCCTAATCCTCTAAATAGAAATGATGACTTGCAAATTAATTTTGGAAAAAATTCTATAAATAACTGCAAAATTAGTTTACTTGATATTTCTGGTAAGGAAATAAAAACATTCACTAAAACTCATTTAAAAAATTACCCATCTAATATATTAAAAATAAAAAATTGGAGTAATAACATCAAATCTGGTATATATTTACTAAAAGTTTCGATGGAACAAGATTTTTTTATTAAAAAAATCATAATAAAATAGCAACCCCTTCAATCTATTTGTTATTTTTATTTTACCTTTATTAATCTAAATAATTCAATCCTTTGCGTTTATTTTTCTTAATTCTTCTATTAGTTATATCAAACTTAAGTGCTCAAAATAATTTTGATCATTTAAATACTCATGATGGTTTATCTCAAAACACAGTTTTATCAATATGTCAGGATAGTTTTGGCTATATTTGGTTAGGAACAAAAGAGAATGGATTAAATAAATTTGATGGAAAAACATTTATTCATTATAAGTTTAAGCCAGGCCAAGTTAATTCGTTATCATCACATAGAATAAATGAACTTCTCCCTAGTAAAAATGGCTCAGTTTGGATAGGAAGTGATAAAGGTTTAGATTTTTACAACCCAAGTAATCAAATAATAACCAAAGCAATATATAAAAACCTTAGTGGTATAAAACATAGCTTTAGCAATCAATTTATACAGTCATTAAAAAAAGATTTTGAAGGTAATATATGGGTCATATCAACTGATAAAGTTTTTATTAAACAACCTCTTGATTCTATTTTTCAAGAATTAAATATATTTCTAGAATCTCCTATTGTAGAAATTGAACCCTTAATCAAACAACAATACTTAATTTCTTCTGACAAGTTTGTTTATTTGTTTGATAGAAATAAAGGAACTATTGTTAAAAGCGATTTAATCGATTATAACAAAATTTCACATATAAATGAAATTTATAAAGATTCTGAAGGGAATGTTTTTTTTGGAACAAATAACAAGGGATTTGCTGTATATATAAAAGAACTAAAAAAAACACTGTATTTTAATAAAGATAATACTCCCATTTTAAAGAGTGGTGTCATTCGAACGTTTTGTGAAGGAGCCAAAAATGAGGTTAACATTGGCACATTCAATGGTTTGTACACGTTAAATACAAAGAGTTTGAAACTAGTTGGATGCTTTTCAAAAGATACAGATGACACAAGTCTTAGCCATAATTCAATACAAGATGTTTATAAAGACATTTCCGGAAATCTATGGATTGGTACTTATAGTGGAGGTGTTACTATAAAACATCCTATAGATTATTCTTTTAAAACATTTAGACATCAAAAAAATGACCCTAATTCGATAAGTTCTAATGTAATTAATACTTTTTATGAAGATAAATATGGACTATGGATTGGAACCGATGCGAAAGGAATTACGTTGTTTAGAAATAATGAATTTACTAGTTTAGGTAAAAACTCAACTTTGAGCTATGTAAAAGCAATTCATAAAAAAGATGAGGATAGAATATTTATAGGAGGAC
This sequence comes from uncultured Polaribacter sp., assembly GCA_963977615.1. GTDB lineage: Bacteria > Bacteroidota > Bacteroidia > Flavobacteriales > Flavobacteriaceae > Polaribacter. The sequence continues at coordinate 50,901 of CAXBPL010000014.1, forward strand.
ATAGATTGGGTATAGTTGTATTTAATCAAAAAACAAATAAAATAGAAAAAAGAGGATTACAAAATTATTCGATTTATGACCTGCAAAAAGATAATAAAGGAAGATTGTGGGGTGCAACTACTAATAGAGGTTTATTTATTGTTGATCAAGATAATATTGAATTACTTAACAAAACAATAAAAATCCCAAAAAGTCTTAGTACAGGTGTCAAAAATTTAATTCTTGATACTAGTCGAGATATTATGATAATAAGCTCTTTGACTAAAATTTTCATTTATAACTTTAAATTAAATCTTTTTTTTGAAGTAAAAAAATCTCCATACACAGATTCTATTTACGAAATATGTGATGTTTTTCTAGATTCATCAAATATTATATGGGTTGGTACCTCAGATGGAATTTTAAAAATAACAGATTTAGATATTACAAATGGAAGTTGTGATATAGAAAAACATGACTTAGATAATGTATTAAACAACAATTATATAAAATCAATAAAAGAAGATGACAATAACGATTTATGGATAAGCACATTAAACGGTCTCTGTAGAGTTTCTAAAGATTTTAAAAAAATTGCAACTTACAATCGTCAATATAATATACAAGGTAATGAGTTTATAAATAAATCAAGTTTTCGCTCTAAAAACAATCTAATTTGGTTTGGAGGAAACGAAGGGTTTACTGTTTTTAATCCTGAAAAACTAGAAAAAAACAATTACGAACCACCTTTAGTGTTTTCAAACTTAACTATAAATAACAAACAATTTTCTCCTAATATAGGAGATGATTTTCATAATAAAAATGTAAGTTTTATTGAAAAATTAGATTTAAATTATTGGGAAAAAAACATTGTTTTAACTGTTTCTGCACTGAATTATATTGCACCGAAAAGAAATAAGTACAAATGGACGTTTTCAGAAAGTAATAAAGTCTTAATAGAAGGTACAAGTGACATAATAACTTTAAACAATCTAAAACCAGGGAATTACAACTTATCAATTACAGCATCTAACAATGATGGATTATGGATTAAAAAACCTCTTGAATTAGAGATAAATGTATCTTCTCCTATATGGAAAACAAAACTAGCTTACTTTTCATATATATTACTATTAGCACTAATACTCTTGATTTTTAATAGAATTTATCTAAATAAAAAAAGAATTTCTGATGAGTTAAAACTAGAAAAACTAGATAAAATAAGGGAAAAAGAATCTCAAGAAGAAAAATTAACCTTTTTTACAAACATTTCTCACGAAATAAGAACACCCTTAACATTAATTTCAGGTCCTATAGATCAAGCTTTAAGTATTTCTGAAAACGGATTAGTAAAAAAGACACTTGAAGTTGCTAAAAAACATTCTGACTATCTAAAGGATCTAACAAATGAGCTTTTAGACTTTAGAAAAGTTGAAAAAAGAATTACAGAAACTAAAATTTCAAAAGTAGACATCACATCTTTTATCGCTGAATTATGTGAATTATTTGAAGATTCAATAAGCATAAAAGATAAAACAAAAATTATCTTTAACAGCACCATAAAAGAAGATATTTATATAAATTCTGATCTAATAAAAAAAGTTCTAGTTAATTTACTTTTTAACGCTCACAAACATAACGTTGATAATCACGACATTAATGTGTATTTAAGTAAAGAATTCCTTCCTAAAAGTTTATTTCTAACTAACGCTATACTTATTAATGAAGAAGCAATACAAACAGATAATATAGTACTTACTATTGAAGATAAAGGAAAAGGGATAAAAAAGAAAAATTTAACAAAGTTATTCAATCGCTTTTTTCAAGATAGAATAAATAATGATTATTTAGGTTCAGGTATTGGTTTAGCTTTTATCAAAATGCTTGTTCTAAAAATAGATGGTCAAATTAAAGTTGAAACAAAAAATGGTGAGGGTACTCGATTTTCAATATTACTTCCTACTGCTAAAGCACCAATAAAAGAAAATAGTGCCTTAATAAAACCACACAAAAAAGAAGATTTAAAAGTAACTATTACTAGTAAAGAATCCAAAGACACAGATAACACAAAACCAAAACTTAAGACAAAAAGTACAACCAAAAAAAAATATTCTATTCTTATTGTAGAAGATAACAAAGATTTACTTGATTGGATGATTTCTTTTCTTTCTATAAAGTTTAATTGTATAAGAGCTGTAAATGGAAAAGAAGGCCTTAAGCTAGCAAAGAAAGAAAACCCAGATGTAATTATATCTGATGTAATGATGCCAAAAATGGATGGTTATGAAATGTGTAAAGCTTTAAAAAACGACATGAATACCAGTCATATTCCATTAATATTATTATCTGCAAAAGCTATTGATAAAAGTATTGAAGAAGGTTTCCTTTCTGGCGCAAATTCATACATAAAAAAGCCTTTCAATCCAGATTTTCTTGTTAAGAGAATTGAAAACTTTATTAAACTTAAAGACAATATTGTAAAAAAATACAATACAGATTATAACGATTTATCAGAAATTGAAAAACTGTCTGTTTATGACAAGAAAATATTAGATAAAATAAATAAGTACTTAGACCAACACATTTCTGATATAAATATGAATGTTGAAAGTATGGCAGGAGAACTAGCAATGAGTAGATCAACCCTATATAGAAAAATAAAATCCCTAACAAAATCGTCTCCAAATGATTACATTAGAGATTATCGTTTATTTATTGCCATTAAGTTAATTAAAGATAAAGATCTTTCTATAAATGAAGTTTCTGAAAAAGTTGGGTTTAATGACTATTATTATTTCAAAAGATGTTTTTTTAAGAAATTTGGAGTGAAACCCGAAGAAATTTAATCTTCTAAATAATAAATTCAATTATGCAATAACTATTAGATTACCCTAAACTAGATTTCCGCTCAATTAAGTTCGTTTGAACAAAAATGGAAAACACAAATTATCTTTCATTATTTTTTAAAAAAACAATGAAATATTTAATAGATTTTTAAAATAGAAAAAAATATTTTTTTTTTATAATAATACTTGCAGAACTCAAAAATGATTCTATATTTGCATCTCTTTACCAAGCGAAAGTAGCTCAGTTGGTAGAGCGTCAGCCTTCCAAGCTGAATGTCGCCAGTTCGAACCTGGTCTTTCGCTCAAAAGACTTAATTAGAAATAATTAGGTCTTTTTTTATGCTTAAAAATTAATGAAATTTACAAAATTAAGGTGAGAAGTTTATATCGAGCGAAGACGAGATGAACCTGGTCTTTCGCTCAAAAGACTTAATTAGAAATAATTAGGTCTTTTTTTATGCTTAAAATTTAATAAAATTTTGAAAAAACAAAAGGAATTATCTAATTGAATTTTAATTAATTAGACTACAAACTCTTTAACTTATCACCAAAAAGTAATAACAAAGTAATAGGAACTGCCAATAAAATAACAAGTGTTGTATTTGTTGTAAATAATATAGGAGTCAATAATAACGTGAATGCAAACCCACCAATAGTTCCTCCTAAATGTGCTGCATGTCCAACATTACCTACTTGTTTTTTCATTCCGTAAATAGAATATAATAAATAACCAACAGCAAAAATATACCCTGGAATTGGTATTGGAATAAAAAACAAATATAATTCCATGCCTGGCACTAATAAAATTGAGGCATATAAAATACCAGAAACAGCTCCTGAAGCACCAACTGCACTATAATAAGGTTCGTCTTTGTGATAATATAATGTATATAAGCTACCAGCTAATAAACTACCAAAATAAATGATTAAAAAATAAGCACCCCCAAGTTTATGAGCAACCATATCTCCAAACATATACAAAACATACATATTTAGAATTAGGTGCATCCAATCTACATGTAAAAAACCAGAAGTTAACATTCTAATTTTTTCATCGCCTTTTACCCTACCAACTTGAAACTTAAATTTATCTAAAAAGGCATAATCATCAAAGCCTTTCATAGAGAAAAGAACATTGGCTACGATTATAAGAATTACTATAGGGCTTGTACCATTTAACATTCTACAAACATAATAAAATCTCTTTGGTTTTACATTTCATTTTAAATATAAATAGTGATATTTGTTCATCAAAATAAATGTATGCAGTTTTTAATTTTTGCTTTGGTATATCCTTTTATTTGGTTGCTTTCCAAATTACCAATGCGTTTTTTATATATAATTTCTGATGTGCTTTACATCTTTGTTTATCATGTATTTAAATATCGTAAAACAGTCGTTTTTAATAATTTGAATTTAGTATTTCCAGAAAAATCATCCGAAGAAAAAAAGCAGATTGCTAAAAAATTCATTCAGCATTTTACGGATTTATTTATGGAAACTATTAAAGCAATTTCCATCAGCAAAAAAGAAATTTTAAAACGATATCAATATAAAAATCCTGAATTAGCTCAAAAATTTATTAAAGAAGGAAAAAGTATTGCTTTTGTAAGCGCACACCAAGCAAATTGGGAATGGTTTGCAAATGCGCCTTTATTGGTTAATTGCAGAGCAAGAGGAGCATACACGAGTTTAGGAAACAAATATTTTGACAAAGTTGTTAGAGAATCTAGAGAGCGTTTTGGATTTGTTTGCTATGAATCTTCAAAAACGGTAAAAGCTTTTTACGAAGATTATAAAAAGCAAATTCAAAGTATTTATTTACTAATTAGTGATCAATCTCCTCAGTTAGAACACACTTTATATTGGCAGGAATTTTTCGGAATTAAAGTCCCTTTTCATGTTGGTGCTGAATCGCTTGCTAAAAAATTTGATTTAGTAGTTATATTTTGTGCAACAAAAAAAATAAAAAGAGGGTATTATGAAACTGAATTTATTTTGATTTCTGAAAACCCAAAAGAGCTTAAAAATTACGAAATAACAGATACATACATTCAACTTTCTGAACAACTTATTAAAGAACAACCAGAATTTTATTTATGGTCTCACAAACGCTTTAAACACAGAAATAAGTTCGAGAAATGGAAGAAAATGAAAAAGATTAAGGATTAGTTCGTGGTTCGTGGTTCGTGGTTCGTGGTTCGTGGTTTAAAAATCAAAAATCAT
>CAXBPL010000015.1:0-52265 GCA_963977615.1 uncultured Polaribacter sp.
CATCATTCAATGCTCTGAAATCTCCATAATTTTTTACTATATTATTGATTTCTAATAAATTACTCATTTTTTCAAGTTGATTTTTTATGAAATTAGAACTGTTACAAACTTACATCTTTTAATTAGTAACCAAAAGATACAAATTGTTACATATAAAATATTTGTTAAAATTTACTATGCACGCATAACTTTTTCACAATTTACTATGCGTGCATAGTAAATTTTTATATCTTTGACACAATGGATAAGAATATATCAATCGATCATCAATTAAGAGCAACTTGGCAAGCTGTTGCAAAGATGTATAATGAGCAAGCAACAAATCACAACAGTACAATGTCTATGGCATTTGTATTGTTAACTATTGATAAAGAAAAAGGAACACCAAGTACATCTTTAGGGCCATTAATGGGTATGGAACCTACAAGTCTTTCAAGAATTTTAAAATCGATGGAAGAAAAAGGGGCCATTTCTAGAGAAAAAAATCCTGACGATGGTAGAAGTGTTATTATAAAATTGACGGATTATGGTTTAGAAATGCGTAAGTTTTCTAAAAATCATGTGTATCAATTTAATAATGTAGTTAGAGAATATGTTTCAGAAGGTGAATTAAATTCATTTTTTAAAGTGATGACAACTATCAATAGATTAATTGCAGAAAAGAAAATTTTTGAAACTGCCAATCAAGATAAATAAAAAGTAAAACTAATCATATTAGTGAGTTAAAACTTCATCATGAAATTGTATTAAGTTTTTAAAATCATTAATCAAATAATTAAAAAAATGACAAGAAGAATTAAAAAAGTAGCAATTATAGGTTCTGGAATTATGGGATCTGGTATTGCATGTCACTTTGCTAACATTGGTGTAGAAGTTCTTTTGTTGGACATTGTTCCAAGAGAATTAACAGCCAAAGAAAAAGCAATGGGCCTTACGTTAGAGGACAAAGTGGTTCGTAATCGTTTAGTAAATGATGCTTTAACAGCTTCTTTAAAATCGAAACCTTCTCCTATATATAGTCCAAAATTTGCAGAAAGAATTACCACTGGTAATATTGATGATGATTTACATTTAATTAAAAATGTAGATTGGGTGATGGAAGTTGTTGTAGAACGCTTGGATATTAAAAAATCAGTTTTTGAAAAAATTGAAAAATTTAGAACTTCAGGAACTTTAATTACTTCAAATACTTCTGGTATTCCAATCAAATTTATGAATGAAGGAAGAAGTGAAGATTTTCAGCAACATTTTGCAGTAACTCACTTTTTTAATCCACCAAGATATTTAAAACTTTTTGAAGTAGTTCCAGGACCAAACTGTAAACAAGAAGTTACAGATTTCTTAATGATGTATGGTGATAAATTTTTAGGTAAAACTTCAGTTTTAGCTAAAGATACTCCTGCTTTTATTGGAAACAGAATTGGAATTTTCGGCATTATGAGTTTATTCCACGTTGTAAAAGAAATGGGATTAACTGTAGAGGAAGTAGATAAATTAACTGGACCTGTAATTGGTCGTCCAAAATCTGCAACATTCAGAACTATTGATGTTGTAGGTTTAGACACTTTAGTACACACTGCAAATGGTGTAAAAGACAATTGCCCAGAAGATGAAATGAGAGAGCAATTTGTAATTCCTGATTTTGTAAACCATATGATGGAACACAAAATGTTAGGAAGTAAAACTGGTAAAGGTTTTTACAAAATGACAAAAGACGCTAATGGTAAAAGAAACATTTTAACATTAGATTTAAATACTTTAGAATACAGAGAGAAAAAATCAGCAAAATTTGCAACGTTAGAACTAACAAAAACAATTGATAATGTTGCTGATAGATTCAAAGTTTTAGTTGCAGGAAAAGACAAAGCTGGTGAGTTTTATAGAAAATCATTTGCAGCAATGTTTGCATACGTTCAAAATAGAATTCCAGAAATCTCTGACGAATTATACAGAATTGATGATGGCTTAAGAGCTGGTTTTGGTTGGGAACATGGACCATTTCAAATTTGGGATGCAATTGGTGTTGCCAAAGGTGTTGAGATTATGAAAGCTGAAGGACATGCAATTGCTCCTTGGGTTTCTGAAATGTTGCTAAATAATAATGACTCTTTTTATACAGTAAAAGAAGGAGCTACTCATTATTATGACATCGTTACAAAAACACAAACTAAAAAACCAGGTCAAGATTCATTTATCATTTTAGATAACATCAGAAAATCTAACCAAGTTTGGAAAAACTCTGGTGCAGTAATTACTGATTTAGGTGATGGAATTTTAAATTTAGAATTTCAATCTAAAATGAACACTATTGGAGGTGATGTTTTAGCTGCAGTTAACAAAGCAATTGATTTAGCTGAAAAAGATTTCCAAGGATTAATTGTTGGTAATCAAGCAGCAAACTTTTCTGTAGGTGCTAATATTGGAATGATTTTTATGATGGCTGCAGAGCAGGAATATGATGAGTTAAATATGGCTATCAAATATTTCCAAGACACAATGATGCGTATGCGTTATTCTGCAATTCCAACTATTTCTGCTCCTCATGGAATGGCTTTAGGTGGTGGATGTGAAATTTCTTTACATGCAGATAAAGTAGTTGCAGCAGCAGAAACTTATATGGGTCTTGTAGAATTTGGAGTTGGTGTAATTCCTGGTGGAGGTGGTTCTAAAGAAATGGCTTTACGTGCTTCTGATACTTTTAAAAAGGGAGATGTTCAATTAAATGTTTTACAAGAATATTTCTTAACGATTGGAATGGCAAAAGTAGCTACCTCTGCTTATGAAGCATTCGATTTAGGATTACTTCAAAAAGGAAAAGATGTTGTTGTGGTAAATAAAGACAGACAAATTGCAGAAGCTAAAAAGCACGCAGTTTTAATGGCAGAAGCAGGTTATACACAACCAGCTTTAAGAAATGATGTTTTAGTTTTAGGAAAACAAGCTTTAGGTGCTTTTATGGTAGCTACAGATTCTATGCAAGCAAGTCGTTTTATCTCTGAACATGATCAAAAAATTGCAAACAAATTAGCGTATGTAATGGCTGGTGGAGATTTATCTGAACCAACAAAAGTTTCTGAGCAATATCTTTTAGATTTAGAAAGAGAAGCTTTTTTAAGTTTATGTACAGAAAGAAAAACTCTAGAGCGTATTCAACATATGTTAAAAACTGGAAAACCATTACGTAACTAAAATTAATTGGCTATTTGCCTTTAGCTATTTGCTATTGGTAAATAAATATTAACCAATGCTAAAAGCCAAAAGCGATTAGCTAAAAGCTAAAAACAAAATGAAAACAGCATATATAGTACAAGGATATAGAACAGCAGTAACCAAATCAAATAGAGGTGCTTTTAGGTTTAAAAGAGCTGATGAGTTGGCTGCAGAAACTATTCAGCATTTAATGAAAAATTTACCTGAATTCGATAAAAAAAGAATCGATGATGTTATTGTAGGAAATGCAATGCCAGAAGGTTCTCAAGGTTTAAACATGGCACGTTTAATCTCATTAATGGGATTAGAAATCGAAGAAGTTCCTGGAGTAACCGTAAATCGTTTCTGTTCTTCAGGATTAGAAACCATTGGAATGGCAGTTGCAAAAATTCAATCTGGAATGGCAGAATGTATTATTGCTGGTGGAGCAGAAAGCATGAGTTCTGTACCAATGACAGGTTTTAAACCAGAATTAAATTATGATACAGTTGCTGCTGGTCATGCAGATTATTATTGGGGAATGGGAAATACAGCAGAAGCTGTTGCAGATCAATTTAATGTTTCTAGAAAAGATCAAGATGAATTTGCATTAAATTCTCATTTAAAAGCATTAAAAGCACAAGAAGAAAATCGTTTTCAAGATCAAATTGTTCCTATCGAAGTTGAAGAAACGTATGTAAATGAAGAAGGTAAAAAAGCCACAAGAAAGTATACAGTAACAAAAGATGAAGGACCTAGAAAAGGTTCAAACATTGAAGGTTTAGAACGTTTACGACCTGTTTTTGCAACAAACGGATCTGTAACTGCAGGTAATTCATCTCAAACAAGTGATGGTGCTGCTTTTGTAATGGTGATGAGTGAAGATATGGTGAAGGAATTAAATATTAAACCAATTGCAAGAATGGTAAGTTATGCTGCTGCTGGTGTTCCTCCAAGAATTATGGGAATAGGTCCAGTTGTTGCGATTCCAAAAGCATTAAAACAAGCAGGTTTAAAACAAGAAGATATCAGTTTAATTGAATTAAATGAAGCTTTTGCTTCGCAATCTTTAGCTGTAATTCGTGAATTAGGTTTAAATGCAGATATCATCAATGTAAATGGTGGTGCAATTGCATTAGGACATCCTTTAGGTTGTACAGGAGCAAAATTATCTGTTCAGCTTTTTGATGAAATGCGCAAACGTAACATGCAAGGAAAATACGGAATGGTAACAATGTGTGTAGGAACAGGACAAGGTGCTGCAGGTATTTTTGAATTCCTTAATTAAAATAAAGACAATAAAATATTATAAAGTTATGAGTACTGAAACTACAAATAAAGAAATTTTAAGAGGAGGACAATTCCTAGTGAAAGAAACAAAGTGCGAAGATATATTTACTCCTGAAGATTTTTCTGAAGAGCAAGTAATGATGAAAGAGGCTGTAAAGGAATTTACAGAACGTGAAATCATAGCTCACAGAGATCGTTTTGAAGCAAAAGATTATGCTTTAACAGAAGAAGTAATGAAAAAAGCTGGTGAACTTGGCTTTTTAGGTGTTGCTGTTCCTGAAGAATATGGAGGAATGGGAATGGGTTTTGTATCAACAATGATTACTTGCGAATATATTTCTAGTGGAAATGGTTCTTTAAGTACAGCTTTTGGTGCACATACAGGAATTGGCACAATGCCAATCACTTTATATGGAACTGAAGAACAAAAACAAAAATATGTACCAAAATTAGCTACAGGCGAATGGATGGGTGCATATTGTTTAACGGAACCTGGAGCAGGATCTGATGCAAATTCAGGTAAAACTACTGCTGAACTTTCTGCTGATGGAAAATCATACAAAATTAACGGACAAAAAATGTGGATCTCAAATGCAGGTTTCTGTAATGTGATGATTGTTTTTGCTCGTATTGAAAATGATAAAAATATTACTGGATTTATTGTTGAGTATGATGCTGCAAATCCAAATGGTATTACTTTAGGTGAAGAGGAACACAAATTAGGAATTCGTGCTTCATCAACAAGACAAGTGTTTTATAATGACACAATTGTACCAGCAGAAAACATGCTTTCTAAAAGAGGTGGTGGATTTAAAATTGCAGTAAATGCCTTAAATGTTGGACGTATTAAATTAGCTGCAGCTTGTTTAGATTCTCAAAGAAGAGTTTTAACAACTGCTTTACAATATGCTACAGAACGTAGACAATTTAAAACACCAATTGCAGATTTTGGCGCTATCAAAGCAAAATTAGCTGAAATGGCAACAAATACATATGCAGGAGAATCTGCAAGTTATAGAGCTGCAAAAAATATTGAAGATAGAATTGAAATGAGGTTGGCTGATGGAAATTCTCATCAAGATGCAGAATTAAAGGGTGTTGAAGAATATGCTATTGAATGTTCTATCTTAAAAGTAACAGTTTCTGAGGATGTACAAGCTTGTGCAGATGAAGGAATCCAAATTTTTGGAGGAATGGGCTTTTCTGAAGAAACACCTATGGAAGCAGCTTGGAGAGATGCAAGAATTGCTCGTATTTACGAAGGAACTAACGAAATTAACAGAATGTTATCTGTAGGTATGTTAGTAAAGAAAGCAATGAAAGGTCATGTAGATTTATTAGGACCAGCAACAGAAGTTGCGAACGAGTTAATGGGAATTCCTTCTTTTGACACACCAGATTATTCAGAATTATTTGCTGAAGAAAAAGAAATGATTGCTAAAATTAAGAAAGTCTTTTTAATGGTTGCAGGGACTGCAATCCAAAAATTTGGACCAGATTTAGAGGAGCATCAACAATTATTAATGGCTGCTGCTAATATTTTAAATGAAGTTTATTTGGCAGAATCTACTTTATTACGTGCAGAGAAAAATGCAAAACGTTTTGGTGAAGATGCTCAAGAAGGGCAAATTGCAATGGCGAAGCTTTATTTATACAATGCTGTAGAAATTGTTGCTAAAAATGGTAAAGAAGGTATTATTTCTTTTGCAGAAGGTGATGAACAAAGAATGTTGTTAATGGGATTAAAGCGTTTTACTAAATACGCAAACTACCCTAATGTTATAGCATTGAGAAACTTAATAGCAGAAAAAATGAAATCAGAAAATAAATATTGTTTTTAAATAATAAAACATTATAAAATTTAGTATTTGTGTATAAAAGACCATTATTATTAATGGTCTTTTATTATATTTGCGTTTAAATTCCCTAATATTTACAATCACAACCAACAATGAAAACAAAATTATTTTCAATTGTTGCATTTCTAATGCTTTTAGGGAGCTGCAACAAACCAAAACTAATTGAAATTGATAGCGAAAGACTATTAGAAACTGTTAAAACCCTATCTGACGATTCTTATGAAGGTAGAGCTTTTTCAAAACCGGGAAGTAAGAAAGCTCAAAGCCTTATTTTAGAAAGGTTTAGTGAAGCTGGTCTTCAACCAGTTTTTAACAATAATCTTCTTCAAGAGTTTTCACACACCTTTAAAGGTAAAGAAAGGCAAGATGTTTTTCCTATAGAAAAACCTAATCAGAACTACTCTAATGTTTCTGATACAACTGCTTATGGTGCAAATATAGTTGGTCTGCTTAAAGGTGAAACTTCAAAAAGCATTGTAATTACTGCACACTATGACCATTTAGGAATTAGAGATAATAAAATTTATAATGGTGCAGATGATAATGCTTCTGGTACTGCAGCTTTATTTACAATCGCTGAATATTTTAAAACTAGACCTACAAAACATAATTTAATTTTTGCTGCTGTAGATGCAGAAGAAATTGGTTCTTTAGGAGCTGAATACTTCCTTAAAAATTATAGTGACAAATCTAACATCAATTTAAATATTAATTTAGATATGATTGCTCATAGTGATTATGATCCAGAACTTTTTGGTGCAGGTTTATTCCATTATCCAGATTTGAGAAAACCATTAGAGAGAATTAAATCAGATAAAGTAATTTTATTATTTGGTCATGATGATCCAGAAAATACAGCACAATCAGACTGGACTTTTTCTTCTGATCATAGAGTATTTCATAGACAAAAAATACCTTTTATGTATTTTGGCGTTCCTGACCATAAAGATTATCATAGGCATACAGATACTTTTGGCTCTATAAACCAAGATTTTTATGTAGAAGCTGTAAAAATAATTATACAAGCTGTCGAAAATCTTGATGAGCATTTAGCTGACTAACAACATCAAAAGAGGTTACAAATTTGTAATCTCTTTTTTTTTTGAATTACTTTTCACAAAAATCTATCTTAATTTAAAAACATTGCAAAATAAAATTAGTTAATCTCTTTTTTATCAATACTTTTGCACCGAATTTAGAAGAAATAAAATGAAACGTATTAAAGAGTATAAAAAGTTATTTGAAGTTGAAGGTAAAATTGACTTGAAAGAGTTAAAAAAGACTTACAGAAACCTTGTAAAAGAATGGCATCCAGATAAATTTACTGACGAAGAAAAAAAGGAAGAAGCAGAAACAGTAAGCACAAAAATTATTGATGGTTACCATTTTTTAGTGAGTATTGCTCCTGAAACTAAAGAAGCTAATTTAGATACTTACAAAGCTACAATTACAGATTTTCAAGTTGCAGATTGGCATCATAAAGGTATGTTATTAGAAGTTACTTTTACAGATGGAAATACTTATGAATATTTTGGTGTAAGTAAAATTCTTTTTGGAAAATTCGTAAATGCTAGATCTATGAATAATTTCGGTAAAAGAAATATTTTTAATTCCTTTACATATAGAAAATCGAAAAAAGCTTCTGTGATGGCGTAAGCTAAAACTATACATAAATATATTTTTATAGAGAGATTACTTTTACGAGTAATCTCTTTTTATTTGCTGCAAAAGTTTTGAATGATAACAAATTTCAAAACTATTTTTATTTTCCGTAAATTAGTATCTTATTAAAACACTATAAATGAAACGAATATTATATATACACACACCAATTATTTTGAGTTTTTTATTCTTATTTTGTTCAAATCCTGAACTTAAAAAAGAGAATAAAACTGAAAAAAAGAATATAAAAAGTTTTGAAAAAAATCCAAATTTTAATAACTATTGGTATTCAGGAAAAGCAGAAATAACTTCCTACAAATTATCACAAGTAAGGTATGGAGAAATTCATGAAGGAACAGCTGTAAATATATTTGTAACCGAAGATTTTTTACTTGGTAAACAAGTAAAAGCAGATAATCCAAATGAAAAAAATGTGCCTATTTTAAAATTAAATAGCACTAAAAAATTTACAACAGGTATTTATCCTTATAGTTTAATGACGAGCACCTTCTCTCCTATTGACATCAATAAAAATGCAATTAAAATTTCTTTTTCTTCTCAAGAATGGTGTGGAAATACTTTTGTTCAGTTGAATAATAGAGAAGAATATCAAATTCAATTTTATTCTTATTTTGAAAGTAATGCTGATAGAAACATCGACCTTAAAAAACATATTTTAGAAAATGAACTTTGGAATCAACTTAGAATTTCTCCAAAAAATTTGCCTGTTGGCGAATTACAAATAATTCCGTCTTTTGAATTTTTAGGATTACATCACAAAGAATTTAAAGCATTTGATGCCATTGCTTCTTTAGAAGAGCAAGGAACTTTTTTAATTTACACTATAAATTACCCGAAGTTAGAGAGAACACTATCTATAAAAGTGACTAAAGATTTTCCAAATACTATTGAATCTTGGGAAGAAACTTTTTCTAGTCGTGGAAAAACATTAACCACAAAAGCTGAAAAAATTAAAACCATACAATCTGCTTATTGGAGTAAAAACAGAGTTGCAGATACAGAAGAGCGAAAAGAATTAGGTTTATAATATAAAGAACAGATGAAAAGTAATATTACAAAACTCTTTATTGTATCAGGATTATCAAATATAGTTGCTGTTTTAATACTGTCTCGTTTTTTTACAAATGAAACAATTCCTAAATACGATGCTATAGTAATGTCCAACTTTGGTTTGTTAATGATTGTTGTTTGGGGTTTTGCGTATATTTCTGTAGCAAAAAGCTATAAAAAGGTAAAATGGCTAGTGGCTGTTTTTGCAATGGAAAAATTATTTTATGGAATTGCTTGGATAAATTGGCAATTCGAAAATGAGGTTTCCGTTATTTTTGATGAAGATTTGATGGCAGGAATTTTTTATTCAATTTACGGAATAAATGATCTTTCCTTTTTCGGTTTCTTTGCGTATGTATTTATCAAAATAACAAAAAACTAAATATTATTTATAAACAAAAAAGAGATTTCATCACTGAAATCTCTTTTTATTTTACACTATATATTTAAACCTACACCAAAGCACCTAAATAACGTTCTGCATCTAAAGCAGCCATACATCCTGTACCTGCAGCAGTTACAGCTTGTCTGTATTCTTTATCTTGAATATCTCCAGCAGCAAACACGCCTGGTAAATTTGTTTTTGTAGTTTTACCTTTCGTAATTAAATATCCAACTTCATCCATATCTAAAACACCTTTAAACAAATCTGAATTTGGTTTATGTCCAATTGCAATAAACACTCCAGTTACTACAATATCTTGTTTTTCATTCGTTTGATTATTGATTGCTCTCACACCTTCTACAACATTAGTTCCTAAAACCTCATCGATTTCTGTGTTGTATAAAACCTCAATATTCTTAGTTTTATTTACTCTATGTTGCATCGCTTTTGATGCTTTCATATAATCTTTACGAACTAAAATTGTAACTTTTCTACAAATATTAGCCAAGTAAGTTGCCTCTTCTGCAGCAGTATCTCCTGCTCCAACTACAACAACATCTTGTCCTTTATAGAAAAAGCCATCGCAAGTTGCACATGCAGAAACACCTCCACCAATTAAACGTTGCTCGCTTTCAATTCCTAAATATTTTGCAGTTGCACCTGTAGAAATAATAATAGTTTCGGCTTCAATGTGCTTTTCTTCATCAACAACTATTTTATGAATTCCTCCAACTTTATCACTTAAATCTACACTTGTAACCATCCCAAAGCGAACTTCTGTACCAAAACGTTCTGCTTGGTATTTAAGATCCTCCATCATTGCAGTTCCATCAGTTCCGTCTTTATAACCAGGAAAATTATCAACTTCAGTAGTTGTTGTTAATTGCCCTCCCATTTGCATTCCAGTGTACATTATTGGTTTCATATCTGCTCTTGCTGCATAAATTGCTGCTGAATAACCTGCAGGCCCTGAACCTATAATCAAACATTTAATTTTCTCTATATTTTCTGACATATTATTCTTAAAATTGATTCACAAATCTAGTTTTTTAGATTTATTTAAGCTACTTTTTAGTATGTAAAATTACAATAGATTTATAATAAAAACCTATAGAAAATATAAAAACTATTTTTTAGAAACAGCTTTTACTTCTTCAATTGTAATCATTTTTTCATTTTTATTTCCCCAAGAATTGGTTATATAATTCATAACGTCTGCTACTTCATCATCTCCTAAACCTAGTCTAGACATCATTTTTTTGTAAGTTATTCCGTTTACAACAATCTTTCCACGCAAACCATATTTTATGGCGCTAATGCTAGCTTCCCTTTTTTCCATTAAATAGTCCGATTTTGCCAAAGGAGGATAAACTTTAGGTTTGCCTTCGCCATTTGCCATATGACATGAAATACACATATCTACATAAACTTCCTTGCCTCTTTTAATACTTTCTGTAAATTTAGACTCCTGATTTATTTCAGTATAGCCATCTTCTTTTTTTGTAAATGAAAACATTAATAAACCAAAAAATACCATTGCTAAAAGTTTTTTCATATTATTTCAAAATTATTTTAACGATTCCTAAACCTTCAATTCCAACGTACATAAACCCATCAATTCCTTGTTCAATAGATCGAACTCTGCCTAAACCTTCTAATATTTTTTCTTCTTTGATAACTTTTCCATTTTTTAAAGTACAATTTGCGATATATTCGAATTTTAAAGAGCCTACTAATAAATTTCCTTTCCAATTTGGATATTTATCAGAGTTTACAAAAGCCATTCCACTTGGTGCAATTGATGGAGTCCAATAATGCAAAGGTTGTTCCATACCTTCTTTTTCTGTAATTTCCGTAAATTTTGAACCCGAATAATTTACACCATAACTAATTACGGGCCAACCATAATTTTTTCCTTTTTGAACAATATTAATTTCATCTCCTCCTTTTGGTCCATGTTCATGACTCCAAATTTCATTGGTAAAAGGATTTATTTCCATTCCTTGAGGATTTCTATGTCCGTAACTAAAAATAGCTTTTTTAGCATTCTCAACATCTACAAAAGGATTATCATTTGGTATAGTTCCATCATCATTTAAACGATACACTTTACCACAATCTCTTGTAATATCTTGTGGATTTTCATCTCTATTTCCTCGATCTCCAATACTAAAATAAACGTGATTCTCTTTATCAAAAACAATTCTAGAACCAAAATGTTGCCCTTTTCTACTATTAGGTGCTGCTTTGTACAAAACTTTCTGATTTGTTAATTGATTATTTTCAAATTTAGCACTCATTAAAGTAGTATTTGCGCCACTTCCTTCTCCTTCAGAAGATGCGTATGTAAAATAAATTAAGTTATTTTCTTTAAAATTTGGATGTTTCTCAATATCCATTAAACCACCTTGACCACGAAGAGTAACTTCTGGCATTCCAGAAACAATTGTTTTTTTTCCATCTTTAAAATGTATTAATTCACCTTCTTTTTCAGTAATTAAAATAGAATTATCTGGTAAAAAAGTAAATCCCCAAGGAATATTTAAATCCTTAACCACAACTTCATAATCAATAGTATTTTGAGTATTATTTTGAGATTTTATTTTACAAGAAAACATTAAAATCAATATTAAAAAAAGTGATAATTTTTTCATCAAATTAAGAATTTAAAAAATAGATTAAAAGTATATAAATATACAAAAAAAACTATATATTTGCAATCCGAAAATAAAATTTCGGGGTGTAGCGTAGCCCGGTCATCGCGCCTCGTTTGGGACGAGGAGGTCGCAGGTTCGAATCCTGCCACCCCGACTAAAAGTAATATCAAACTTAACTAAAACCTTGTAAATCGCATGATTTACAAGGTTTTGTAGTTTTTGGGTTATCATAAGAATTGAATCAAAATGATTTAATTCGGTTCACAAATCGGTTCACACTTTTAAAAACCAAAAATGTGAACCGAATTAAGATTTAAAACACTTTAGTTGAAATAGTTGATTAGAGTTTTGACTTGAAATAATTATTAATAACTAAGGAGCTTACCAATAGCAATGCTAAAGTTAAAATAGCCTTCTTAATTAAATGAGTTTTTTCGCCAACATTGGGTATCCCAATTTTGATCGATTTTTCAACCTTTTTTAAATTAGCTTCAGATTTGTACTTAAGTAGTACTGAATATTTATCTTGATTAACAGACGCTTCTAATATTTCTTCCAAATTATAAAGTTGCGAAACAATTATATTTCCAAAAACTTTATATTTAAAATTTTAAAGTAGTTTTCGTAGGAGTATAATTTATTAGATAGTCTTATTTTTTCTAATTAAAACGTATAAAAATTAAAATAAGTGACTTCTACTTTTACCCGTTATTTCATCGATAGTAATTTTAAAAATAACAGGTATTTCATCTTTATAAGTCTTACTAGAAAATTCACCAATAAAGTGTAAATTTCTTTCTTCTCTTTTTAGAATAACATCTTTAACTCCTACAGCAAATTCTTGTAAACAACTTTTAGCATCAATACCAGAAAGCTCTTCAAAAATACCGTGCGCTAAAACTGAATCCCAATTATCTATGTTTTCTATTTCAGAAACCTGTAGAGAAACACGATTTTTTTTTCGCATTGCAAATGTCTTTTGTCCTTCTGAAGAGTAAATAATAATGGTTTTTTTACCATCAAAAAAATAGGTAATAGGAACAATATAAGGACTATCTTTATAGATATACCCCAAATTACCAACATAATTATGTGCTAAAAGACTGGAAGCTTTTTTTTTGCTTAAGTGGCTTATCATTTTTTCTTATTTTTAATTTGAAGCAAAATTCAACAATAATCTAGTATAAAACTATGATACACATCAGTTACCGATTTACAAGTTAATTATTGTAGAAAAGAATAAGCTTCATCTACTACTTTTCTTCAATCGCCTTTTATCTTTATAACTCCAGTACAAACCTTTTACATCAGAAACCCAATTATCATACATAAAAATAAGTGTAATCTCTTCAATTGTTTCTAACAAACCTACAATTATCATTATATAAAAAAGGCTATATTCTGGAGAGAAAAATAATGCCCAAAGAATAAAAACACCTTGTAATACAGCTGATAATTTTGCTAAATATGTATGAAATGCTGTCGCTTTTCCGAATTTTATATATGCAATAAACATTTGTATTACATATGGGGCAAATACAATTATTATTAAAATTAAGTTTTTATGAATAAAATCTGTTTCAAAATAATAAAGTCCTAAAAGCCCTATAATAAAGGTTACTTGATCTCCAAAGGAATCTAATTGAGAACCTCTTGGACTGGTTATATTTAATTTTCTTGCTAAATAACCATCAATAATATCGGTTAGATAACTTACAAATAAAAACGAAGTAAAAAGTAAACGTATATCTAACCAAATTAATAATAGTAATAAAGGTGCTGCAAAAATTCTATAAAATGAAAACCAATCTGCAATGTTATAGTTTTTAAATGTTAGCATTTATTTATTTTTAAGAGGATTTTATTCGTTGCTGATTATAGAAGCTATTTTTATAATGATTCTTTATACTTTTTTAAGATTTGTTTTAAACTGTCTAAATATTCATCCATCAAATCAACAGTCATATTTGGGTTTTCTGAAGTAGGTATTGTAAGTGGAGTTTCATCTAAAATAGCATATAATTCTGGATAATTAGCTTCTATGTTACTTGTTATTTTTAATATTTGAGCAATCCTTTTTTGAAAAGTTTTCATAATGTTTTGTGATTATTTTTTTAAACTATTTTAAGACTTCTAATATTTTTGCAACTTATTTAAAGTCTGTATTTATCTAATTATTTTTCCATCTTGCATTTGTATAATTCTATCGGTTTTATCGGCAAAATCTTGATCGTGTGTTACCACCAATAAAGACAAATCTTGTTCATCACTTAATTGATTAAATATGTTAAACACGTTTTCTGCATTATAACTATCTAAATTACCTGTAGGTTCATCGCCCATAATTATTGCAGGATTGTTTATAAGTGCTCTTGCAATGGCTACTCTTTGCTTTTCTCCACCAGAAATATTTGCCGCTCTTTTTTTAGCTAAATGATCTATATTTAGTATTTTTAGTTTCTGCATCGCATTAAATTCAATTTCTGCTAATGTTTTTTCTGCTAACTTTTTTGCGGGCAACATTACGTTTTCTAGCACTGTAAAATCTGCCAGTAAATAATGAAACTGAAAAACAAAACCAATATGTTTGTTTCTAATAAATGACAAATGATCTTTATCTTTACCTGTAATTAGCTGATTGTTAATAATTAATTCTCCTTCATAATCTGTATCCATTGTAGATAAAATATATAATAAAGTCGATTTTCCACAACCAGATTTCCCCATAATAGATGCAAACTCTCCTTTATTTACTTGAAAATTAATATCTTTTAAAACGTGAAATGAAACTGGTTTCTTAAAATATTTATTGATATTTTTTGTTTTTAAAACTGCCTCCATATTATCCTCTTATAATTTTTACTGGGTCTATTTTTTTTGCTTTTATGGATGGTAAATAACCAGCCAAAAATGTTGAAATCATTGCAAATAAAAATCCTATAATAAAAAACATTGGATTCATATTTATTGGATAGGTTTTTATAGTTGGTAATGCATCTGTTTTAAAAGGAATTGTACTGATAAGACTTGTTAAACCATAACCAATTAGCAACCCTAAAACACCGCCAACAAAGCCAATAATAATTGCTTGACTCATAAAAATATATTGTACATCTTTACCAGAAAAACCAATGGCTTTAAGAATGGCGATGTCATTCATTTTCTCATAAATTAACATATTTAAAATATTATAAATACCAAATCCAGCAACAATTAAAAGTGTAATTGAAACTGCATACGTAATTAAATTTCTAATAGTTGTGCCTGTATCAAATTGAGCATTAGCTGTTTTAATATCTACTGCAGTAAGGTTAAATTGATGTGCTATTTTTTTTGATAATGGGTAAGCTTCATCAATATTAAAAAGTTTTACATTAATATCTGTCACATAATTTTCTGCTTCGCCTAAAATTTTTTGAGTGGTTTTAATGTTTACAAAGCTCTGTATATTATCAATATCCGAAACTCCACTTTGATAAAAACCTACAATTTTTAACGGAAAAATAGCTCCTTTTATGGTACTTACTTGTACTCGATCTCCAACATTTAAAGACATTTTTTTGGCAATTCCAATACCTAAAAGAATTCCGTTTTTAGTATTGTATAAATCTTTTGGTGTGCCTTTTACAACATAATCTTTAAGGTTAAAAAGCTTGGCTTCTTCAATAGGTTTTATGCCTGTTAAATTTCCACCCAACTCAATAGAGCCTGCAATGTAAAATATGTTTGCATTTATTTGAGGAATTGCACCTCGTACATTTTTATTCTTATTTAAATATGCAATAATTGGGTTGGCATTATGAATCTTTTTCTGACTTAATTTTGGCTTAATGGAATGTACTACTGTTAACGCATTTTTAAATTTATCATAAATATCTAAAGGTTGTATTTCTGAAGGTTTAATTTCATTAAAGATATGAATATGTGGTGTTTGGTTTAAAATTAAATCATCTAACATTGCGTTTAAACCGGTCATAAAACAAACTAATGTTATGTAAGCTCCAATTCCAAAAGTAACCCCTAAAGCTGCAGTAGCTGTTTGTTTTATTTTGGTAATTAAGTGCGTTTTCGCGATGTTTAGTATAACTTTCCAATTCATCATTCTTCTACATTATAGATAAAAGTGTCTTTTGTAATTCCAGATAAAATCTCAACAAATTCTAAATTTTGTAAACCTAATTTTACGGTTATCAACCCTGAATCTGTTTTAACTTGATTGTTTTGCCACAAGTATTCTTTAGGAATTGTTAATACATTCTTTTTTTCTGAAATAATAATGTTAGCTTCTCCAGAAAGCCCTGGATACAAAACTTTAGGAGCATCATTAAAAATAGCTTCTACTTTAAAAGTTTGATTCCGTTCGTCTTTTTTAGGATAAATTTTAGAAACGTTACCTGTAAAACTTTCGCCTTTGTATGCATCTAAATTAAGCACCACATCCATTTTAATTTTGATGTTTACAATATCTACTTCATCTACCAACATTTCTATAATAAAATTGGTTTCACTACCAATTAAAGCAATGGATTCTTGAAAATTCACCAGTTCTCCAGGTTCTTTTTTTAATTCATATACTTTGCCATTCATTTTGCTTTTTACCCTAAAATCTTTGGTGTTGATTATTGACGCTTTATAATTATTTTCGGCTTGTTGTAGTGTCGTTATTAATTGATTTTTGGTTTGATGGAATTTGTTTTTTAAAAGGAGTAAATTGTTTTCTGATAATTGATATTTTAACTGTTTTGTATCGAAATCTACTTTAGAACCAATTTTCTGATTCCATAGATTTTTTTGTCTAGAAAAATTGATAGAATCGTTTTTAAAAGAGAGCGTTGCTGATATAATTTCATCTTTAATACTTTCTAAAATAGTTGCATTTCCTTGGTAATTTTCTTTAGCAAGTTTTAACGCTAATTTTGTATTTGCTGTATTTAATTTAGGAGTACTATTGCTAATTTGAATAAGTGCCTGCTCTCTTAAAACAACATCGCCTTCGTTTACCAAATTTTTGTCTAAAATTCCTGAAACTATAGCATAGACTTGATACAAACTATCTGGCTGAATAGTAACTGAAGAATATACAGATTCTACTAAATCTCTTTCTAATGGGAGTATTTTATCTTCTTGTTTTGAGCAAGATGATAATGTAAAAACAATAATTATAAATTGAATTAATTTCATAATGAGAACTTAATTTTGTGTTGAGCCAGTAAATTATTTATGGAACTTTTTAAGCATCCATTTTTTATTATCATTTAGAGTTTTAACCATGTTTACTGAAAGAAATTTTGAAGTAATTTCTGGTGGTTCTATTAGAAATTGTTTAGTTAAAACTACATTTTTCGGTGAAGTTAGTTTCTCTTTTATTTTACCATTAGCATTAATAATAACCTCTCTATAAGTATAATAAACAATATCTTTTCCCATAATATCATTATGCCCAGCTATCTCTTTGAATAATTCTAATACAATAGCAACATCGTTTTTAAAATTAGTGGCGTTTAAAAAAGTTGCTGGTATAACTGTTTTCCCAGAAGTATCTATATATCCAAAATAAGCAATAGCATTTTCTTTTTTTACAATGATGCATCTGTTATTACTAAAAACAGGATACGATTCATCTTTTATTTTTGACGGAAATAAGTCATCTCTAAATCCAATTACAAGACTACCTTCTTTGTTTATAAACCCCCATTGATTACCACTTTTTACAGCAGAAAAACCTTCGTGAAAAGGAGAAACATAATCGAAAATTTCTGTAGTTTGAGAAAATCCGAAAAACGGAATTAGAAAGAGTAAAGTAAATAACATATTGGTACTTTTCATAACAGAATTATTTTTATAGTTCATATTAGTACAAAAATAATAGTGTTTTTGTTGCTGTAAAATGACCTGCATCATTTTACACAACTAGTATCTCTTATATATTTACACAATAAGCAAAATATTTTTTTTTAAAAAAATATATCATGGAAATTTCAATTTTATTAGCAAAGTTTTGGGGATGGTATTTAATTATTTTCTTTTTAATATTAAGTCTCAACCCAAAAAGAACCAAACAAATCATTAAAGATTTAAAAGATGATAAATTTCTAATTCTATTCTCTTTTATAACCATTATTATAGGATTGCTAAATATTCTATTTCATAATATTTGGAAACCAAACTGGCAAATTATCATCACTTTTATTGGATGGATTTCATTATCTACTGGCTTGTCTTTATTTGTTTCGCCAAATCTTACAGTAAAGTATTTGGAAATTATCAACATTAAATTTATTCAAGTTATTTATATGTTCCTTTTTTTTATGGGTGTTTTCTTATTAAATAAAGCGTATGAAATTATACTTTTTTAAAAGAATTAACACATATAGCATTTCTTAAAAATCTTAAACCAAGTCAAAAACCAAAATTAAACAAATGAAGCACATACTTTTACCAACTGATTTTTCGAACAATTCTTGGAACGCCATACAATATGCACTTCAATTATTTAAAGACCAAGAATGCACTTTTTATTTATTGCATGTTTACACTCCAATTGTCTATCAAGTACAATATTTTGAGGCACCCAATGCACAGGCCAATTTAATTAATGAAATTAAAGAATCTTCAACTAAACAATTGCAGATACAACTTAATAGAATTAACAGCGAATTCAAAAATAAACATCATACGTTTAGTAAAATATCCTCATTTAATACTTTAGAGAATGAAATAGAGCAACTTTATCAAAAAAATGAATTCGATTTTATAGTAATGGGTACAAAAGGTGCAAGTGGTATTACTGAAGTATTATTTGGCTCTAATACAGTTCATATTATTAAAAATGCTAAATGCCCAGTATTAGCAATACCCAATGATTTTTCTTTTGAAAATCCTCGAGAAATTTTATTTCCATCAGATTTTGAGATTGATTTTAATAAAGAATTGATGCAACCTATTGTAGATATAGCTACTAAATTTAACGCGAGAATAGATATTTTAAATGCTTCTTATGGGGCTGATTTATCCGAGAAACAAGAACAAAATAAAAAAAAATTAGGATTACATTTTAAAAATAGTGCTTATTTATTTCATAGTGTTACCAATCAAAATTTACCAGAAGCCATTGCAAATTTTCAATTAAGAACACCTGTAAATTTATTGGTGATGATAAATAATAAACATTCTTTTTTTGAAAATTTATTTTTTACATCAAAAATTAATCAGATTGGCTTTAAATTAAATATACCTTTCTTAGTAATTCCTGCTAAAACGTAGTTTTTATTTTTAAACTGACTCACGTCATAACAACACAAATAGAATTTAAGTAACTTTATATCAATTATTTAAATTAACATAAAAAAATAGAGACAAATTAATTCTACGCTATTATCATTAAGTGGTTGTGAAATTACTCTCTTTTTTGGAACTAAAATTAAAAATATGAAAACGACACATTCAAATAGTAGTATTAAATTTATTAAATGGTTAAGTGCAGAAGATATGCATAATAATTCTAAAGAATGGCTGTCTGAATTAGAATTTATAAAAACTGAGCATCTATTTTTAGAAAACATTATAAACTCATTTGCACTTCAGCTAATTGACAAAATCTATTTTTCTGATAGTAAGAAAATTATTGAAGCCATAAATAGTTCCATCAGAGAAAATGAAAAATTAATTAAAGTAATTCGTAAACACGAGAATGATCTTAAAATTATGATTGATGAAATTAATCAACCAAAAGATGAGGAAGAATACAAAAATGAACATAGAAATATCACTGTAATTATTCACAAATTTTTAAAAGAGTATAAACTACTTAAAAAGGATTTATTTGATATGATAAAAAAAACTCAAAAACAAAAACGCTTAATCAATTAAAACTACAATTTCAAAACCTTTTCCCCTTTGATTTCCTATAGATATTAAGCATTGATAAATTACATAAATTAACAAAGTTTCTAGAGAAATAAACAGCCCAAAATCCTTTCCAAAAACCTTTGAAAAAACCTTTGAGAAACACTACCAGCATTCTCTAGTAAAGCTGAGACACCTAATTTAAATCGTATTAAAATATGCGATAAATCTATAGGATTAAAATTAAGGAACACTTATAAAAAAGAGTCTAAAGACAATATTTGAAATACAGCTAGAGACATTAAAAAAAACATCTGATAAAGATATTATTAGTTTATAATTAGCTCAATACTTTTAGATTATACTTGTTGCCTTTTTGCGCAAAATGACTTAGGTCATAACTCCTTACATTTAAAAACCCAACCTTTGTAACTTACTATTAATTGTTAGTTAAAAAAATACATATAGAAAATGAAATCTAAAGATGACCTTAATAAAACGATTTTCTTATTAACTCAAAGAATTCATAAAGAATTTCCAGAATTAATAAAATACTTGGATGAAATACCTGAAAAATTCGAATCTGATACCCAAAAAGGAGTAAATAATAAAAATCTAAAAGACTATTTAGATTCTTTGAAAGACTTATTGAAAACCTATACAAAAAATCATGAAAAATTATAAAACATGACAATTAAAATAAATACAGATAAAACACTTTCTACTGATAAAAGAAGTACTGATTTTTTTATTGCTCTAATCAATGAAACTTTACAAAGATTTGAATCTCAAATTACTAGAGTAGAAGTACATTTAAAAGATGAAAATGGGAATAAAGAAGGGTTTAATACTGTTTCTTGTTTATTAGAAGCAAGGCTAGAAGGCAGAAAACCTATTGCTATCACTAACCAAGCAAACACAATAGACCTTGCTTTAAATGGTGCAATTATTAAAATAAAAAATGCCTTAAAAAAAATTCTTGGAAAAATCCAAAAACATTAATATTTATAAAAATGAAAACACAAAAAAACTTAGGTATTTGGATGGATCATTCAATTGCAAATTTAATTGATTTAGATTCCAAGAAAAACACAAAATCTATTGCATCAGATTTTACTTCTAACACAAAGGAAGAGGCTTTAAACAGAAGTGAAAGTTTGATGCACAATAAAAGACAACAAATGCATGAGGCTTTTTACAAAGAAATTGCAGTTGAAATTTTAAACTATAACAATGTGCTATTATTTGGGCCAACAAATGCAAATGTAGAACTGCATAATTATTTGGAGAAAGATTTACACTTTAAGGATATAAATATTAACGTTGAATCTGCCGATAAAATGACAGATAATCAACAAGTTGCTTTTGTGAAAGAATATTTTGAGTGATACAGAATTCTGATTTTAAAAAAATTCTTAAAGTAACATCGATAGGAAAGAAGTTATATTTCCTATAAAATTCATATTTGTATAGGTTTTTTTGTAGAGATTTTAGTAATTTCACAAACAATGTGTAAAAAAGTAAATGAGTCCATAATCATTTTATGTCAACGAAGAATTTAGATATACAAATTAAAAAAGAGCTTGTAAATAGTATTGTACATGGCTTTGGAATTATTTTTGGTATTTTAAGTATCCCTATTTTAATAGCCTTTGCCATTAAAAGTGATACTACTGTTGGCATTATTGGAGCGGCTATATATGGATTTTGTTTTTTACAACTTTTCACTTTTTCTACACTTTACCATGGTTTTCAGCATGCGCAAGCAAAACGCATTCTTGAAATCCTAGATCATATCAGTATTTACTTTTTAATAGCGGGTACCTACACTCCGTTTTTATTAATGTATATGAATAATTCTTTCGGTATTACCTTGCTATCTGTTTTGTGGGGTTTAACAGCAATAGGAATTATTTTTAAAATCTTTTTCACAGGAAAATGGAAAGTTTTTTCAACATTAATCTACATTGCAATGGGATGTATTATGATTGTTGGTGGACGTACTTTTTTTGAAAGTATTCCTAACAATATCCTTACAATGATTCTAATTGGTTGCACACTTTATCTAATTGGTGTTGTTTTTTATTTATGGGATAAATATCCCTACAATCATGCAGTTTGGCACTTTTTTGTACTCGCTGCAGCCGTTTGTCATTATGTAGCTATTCTATTAGCAGTGGCAACGAATTGATTGCAAAATAAATAAGCTACTAACCCATTAAACCTTTGATTTGGGAAGAACAATAATTGAAAGTATATAGATGAAAAATATGAATTTTATACATTAATTTTAGAATGGAACAGCATAAAGAGAAGCTAATTACGAGTCACCATATTTTTAAAATTCTTAAAAAAAGAAATCGATTTTCACACAAAGGAGATTTTGGAAAGGCAATTTTATTTGCGGGCAGTTTTGGCAAGATGGGTGCTGCAGTTTTGGCATCCAAAGCTTGTTTAAGAACTGGTGTAGGTTTGCTTACTGTTTATATTCCTAAATGTGGTTACTCTGTTTTACAAACGTCAATACCAGAAGCAATGGTTGTTTGTGATCAACAAAAAGAAGTGATTTCTACGTCTATAAATCTTGATAATTTTGATGTAGTAGGCGTTGGTTGTGGTATTGGTACAACTAAAAAAACGACAAACGCTTTAAAACAAATTATTAGAAGTTTTAACAAACCGATGGTTATCGATGCTGACGCAATTAATATCATATCTAAAAATAAAGATTTTTTAGAATGGATTCCTAACGAAAGTATTTTTACGCCACATGCTAAAGAATTTGAACGCTTAATTGGATCATCAACTAATAATGATGAAAGAAAAAAATTACAAACCGAGTTTTCAAAAAAACATGCTGTTTATGTAATTTTAAAAGGACATCAAACAGTTATTTCTTGTCCGAATGGAACTTTACATTTAAACACTACAGGCAATGCAGGAATGGCAAAAGGTGGTAGTGGAGATGCTCTTACAGGAATGCTCACAGCTTTTTTAGCGCAAGGTTATTCATCCGAAGAAACTTGTATTGCAGGGGTTTATTTACATGGTTTAGCTGGAGATATTGCTGTACAAGAAACTAGTGAATTTTCCTTGCTTGCTTCTGATTTAATTAACACTATTGGCAAAGCTTTTCTAGAAATAATTCAAAGTAAAAAAGAATAGTATATATAAATGAAAAATTGACACATCATACACTTTGACTTTTTATGGCGATTGGACAAAGGCGATTTCAGTTATGCAAAATTCAATATTACAGAAGTGGAATACAACAATCTTAAAAAATTCTAATTGTTAGATAAAATATCAAAAATGAGCGATATACCAGATAATTATTTAGACAACCATTACATTCATAGAAGTAATTGGTTAAGAGCAGCTGTTCTTGGAGCAAATGATGGCATTTTATCCACTGCAAGTATAGCTATTGGTGTTGCTGCTGCAACCGATTTTAGAGCACCAATTGTTTTAGCAACTTTAGCAGGCTTGGTTGCTGGAGCGTTATCGATGGCTGCTGGAGAATATGTTTCTGTAAGTTCTCAAACGGATGTGGAAAACGCAGATATTGAAAGAGAAAAAATTGAATTAGAAGAGATGCCAGAAATTGAATTACAACGATTGGCAGAAATTTATGAAAAAAGAGGTCTTAAAAAAGAAACTGCTTTGCTAGTTGCTAAAGAATTAACAGAGTACGATGTTCTGGCAGCTCACATAAGGGACGAGTTAGGTATAAACGAAATAAGTCAGGCAAACCCTATACAAGCTGCAATGGCTTCAGGAGCAGCATTTACAATAGGGGGTTTACTTCCATTTTTGGTGGTGCTTTTTCTTCCATTAGATAGTATGGAATATACGCTGTATGGTTTTGCTTTATTCTTTCTGATAATTTTAGGCGCTTTATCAGCAAAAACTGGTGGCTCGAGTATTAGCAAAGCTATTTTAAGAATTACGTTTTGGGGAACCATTGCAATGGGATTGACTGCCTTAGTTGGATCTCTTTTTAATGTGAATGTAGGGTGAAAAATAAAATAGTATTATGATAGAATTTAAATCTTTAAATAGATTATCAGTTCATTTAGAGCATCTTATTAAAGGTCGTTTGTGGCTTAAAGTAATTATTGGGCTTTTATTAGGAGCTGGAATTGGTATTTTACTAAATCCTTCTTCAGGAATCCTTTCTGAAAATAGTAGTTTACGAATTGCAGATTGGATGGATTTGCCTGGTCAAATTTTTATGAGATTGGTGCAAATGATTATGATTCCTTTGATATTTACATCAATTATTACTGGAATTGTGGGAAATACATCAGAAAACTTAAAAACTTTTGGTCTTAAGCTATTATTATATTTCGTTTTTACAACTTCCATTGCCATCGTAATTGGTTTAGCAGTAACACTAATTTTGAAACCAGGTCAATATATTTTTGATTTAGGTGGATTTCCCAATAGTAGCGAACCACAAATAGTACCTGAAGAACAAATAGGTGTTATCGAAAATATTCCAACTGCCATATCAAACCTTATCCCTAATAATCCAATGGAATCTATTTTAACTGGAGAAATGTTAGGAGTCGTTATTTTTACCATTATTATTGGTGTTGCAATTACCCAACTTAGTAAGCAAACGGCTGCACCTATTATTCGTTTTTCAGAAGCAATTCAGAAAATTTGTATGATTGTGGTATCTTGGGCTATGATGTTGGTTCCTTATGCTGTATTTGGTTTAATGGTAGCACTTTTATCTAGAACAAGTATAGAAGTTTTTCTTGGTTTAGGTTATTATATGGGTGTGGTTTTGATAGGTCTTATTATTTTATTGACATTCTATTTATTATTGGTTTTTATAATTGCCAAGAAAAATCCCTTTAAATTTTTAAAAGCGATAAGAGACCCTCAACTATTGGCATTTTCTACGGCTAGTTCTGCAGCTGTAATGCCACTTTCTATGAAAACAGCAGATGAAAAACTAGGAGTATCTTCTAATATTAGTGATTTTGTAATTCCTGTAGGCGCTACAATTAATATGGATGGAACAGCATTGTTTCAATGTGTAACCACTTTATTTATGGCACAAGCTTATGGCATTGAATTGACTATAATGAGTTTGCTACTAATTACATTTACGGTTGTGGCTGCTTCTATAGGTACACCAGCTATTCCTGGAGGTGGCGTTATTATTTTGGCAGCAGTTTTACAAAGTGCAGGAATTCCTATTGATGGACTTATTATTATCATTGGAATAGATCGTATTTTAGGAATGTTTAGAACTGCTGTAAATGTAACAGGAGATTTAACAGCCTGTATTATTTTTAATAAATTTTATGGAAAAAATAAACCACCAAACAAACTTATGTAAGGTGGTCTTTAAACTTTTTAAGTTCTATTAATGTAATTATTCTCACTTTCCCATTATTCCTTTGTTTGACTATCTTTAATCGTTTTTCTGTTTATGTCAAATTCTTTGTGATCCAATTTCGGTGTTCCTGTTGGATTTGTAGGAAAAGTCTGTTTCTTCTTTATTTTAAATTTTCTTTTATCTTCTATTACTCCCATAATTTTTGTTTTATCTGTTATTTTCTTATGTATTCAAAACTTTATCTTATTCATATGCCATAACTATATTTTTGAAGGAAAACATTACAATTAGTAAATTAGTAAACTATGCCAGGTGTTGTCACAATATGGCTTTTTAATACATTCTCTTTGCAATTGATTAAAATTAATGAGCGATTTTTCAAAATTTTCTTTCAACTTGCTTGTCAGAATAAATTTCATTAACCTCTTCTAATTCGGAAATAATTTTTTCATCTTTTTTTAAAGTAGATCTAAGCGCGATAATTGTTGGTGCTAGTGTAAAAATGGTAAGTAAAATACCTAAAGTAAATAGAGAGAAAATTAATAAAGCTAAAGATGTTTTAATATCCCAAAATAATAAGGATATGCTCACTTCACTAGTGTTTTGAAGTGTAAACACTACAATACCTATAAGTATGATAATAGTTAATAAGATATTAGTTGTTTGTTTCATAATAATTGGATTTTAGTAAACGTCTTTTTTTTTATCATTATTTACTATTTTAAAATAAGTCAGCAGAAGTTACAATGAATACTATGAACAAAGCAACAATTAAAATTACAATAATATAGAAACCAACTTTTGTCAATTTATCTTTTTGTAACAGATAGTTTCGTGTTTTATTCTTCTCGTTTTTAACAAACTTAAAATCCTCTTTTACTTGTTTCACTTATTTTTATTTTTAATTAGTTTAATTTTTGCTTTTCTTATTTCATCAAAATAGCGTCTAACACTTCCTTTTTGTCTAATTTCTTGGTACAAAAAAACCAATCTTTACAATCTAAATTATTAGTAGTCATTCTTTCTTCTGCAACTCCACAAGAACCAGCTGGTGAAACAATAACATCATCACCAGGATTCCAATCTGCAGGAGTTGCCACCTTAAATTCGTCTGCTGTTTGCATCGCAATCAATGCTCTATAAATTTCATCAAAATTTCTACCTAAACTTAAAGGGTAATAAATAAGCGCTCTAACAATCCCTTCTCTATCAATAAAAAACACAGCTCTTACTGCTTGCGTTTTGCTTTCTCCTGGTTGAATCATTCCATATTTTTTGGCAACTTCCATAGTGATATCTTCTATCAATGGAAACTTGACTTCAACATTTTTCATTCCCTTAAATTCAATTTTTTCTTTTATGGTTCGCAACCAAGCAATATGGCTATATAAACCATCAATAGACAAACCTACTAGCTTACAGTTTGCTTTCTCAAACTTCTCTTCTAAACTGGCAAAGGTTATGAATTCTGATGTACAAACAGGTGTAAAATCTGCTGGATGGCTAAATAATATTACCCATTTACCAACGTAATCATCAGGGAAATTAATATCTCCTTGCGTTGTTACAGCTTTAAATTTAGGAGCTTTATCTCCTATTCTAGGCATTGCAGTAATTTGTTCTTTCTCTTGTATTGGCTCCATTATTGTTGTTTTTGTGTATTCAAAACTTTATCAGAATCGTATGCTACTATAGTAGTTTTTGCTGATTCCCTATCATACTCTCTCCATATTTTTACGGGTTTAGCATATAAATGAAGACATACAGATCTGGCTTCATAATCATTAATATATTTATAAATTGTTTTCGATTTTTGCATGTAAGAATAACTTTGTGTGTTTAACAATACAGAACTTACCTGCTCTAATTTGTTATGAGATAACTTATATCTTTCTTCAATAAATTTTCCACAAATTGGATGTATCCACGCTTCTGCAGTATCGATATCGTGAATGGGGCCTTCTTGCCCTTTTTCCCAACAAGAAATTAACAATTCATAATCTTCTGTTTTAGAAAGACGTATTCTTTTGGGTTTTTCTTCGTTGAATTTGAAAAACTTTTCCCATTCCACAAAAGTGATATCTACGCTTCTCATTGTATTTAAATAGCAATTTTCTGTTTGAGCTATTTCACAACTATTCAAAGCCAAAATAAGTTCGGGTATACTTTTTATTTTCTTAGAATGTAATTCTTTCATTAGATATCTTTTTTATGTTTAATAAGAGCTTTATAAAGTATATAAGTCAAAATTACAGCTATAGTCTTATAACTGAAATGACATAGATCAGTAATATCAAATAATTGATAATCAATTTAGTAAAACATGACCTAGGTCATATTAATTGGTGTACATTGTTTTACATTTAAGTTTGTAAAACTATATGATTATAAAAGAGAAAGAAATACAAGATATAGCACTTTTTCAGGGGATTTTTCAAGCCTCTGTAGAAGGTATTTTAGTGGTTGATGCTCATGGCATCATCATTAGAGCCAATCCTGCTAGTGAAAAATTGTTTGGTTATGCTACTGGTGAATTGATAGCGCAAAATATAGAAAATCTTATTCCGAAAAAATATAAAAATAAACATAAAAATCATAGAAAAGCATATAGTATAAAACCAAAAACAAGAAAAATGGGGCATAACCAAAAGTTATGGGGTTTGAAAAAAGATGAAACTCAATTTCCATTAGAAATAAGTTTAAGCCCAACAACAATAGCACAAAAGCAAGTTATTATTGCTTTTGTAATCGATATTTCCGAAAGAGAAAAAATAGAAAAAAAACTTACTATTAGCCAAAATAAGCAGAAAACATATTCAAAAGAATTAGAAAAAAAAGTAGCAAATAGAACAAAAGAATTAACCACCACAGTTCAAAAATTAGTAACATCTAATTTAAGTCTCGAAGATCAAATACAAGAAACAGAAGAGGTAGAAAAAAGAGCAATTGCAAACAAATCTTTATCGGTTGCTATTGCAAAAAATTTTCCCAATGGATTTATTATTGTTTTTAATAAAAATTTTGAAATGCTTTTGATAGAAGGTGAAGCTATCGTAAAATTAGGGTTAGATAAAATAAATTTTGAAGATAAAAACGTCTCAGAAATCACTATTTTTTCTGAAAAACAAAAAATAAAACTAAAAAATGATATTTCAAAAACCATTACTGGAGAACATCTTGGATTCGAAATAACCTATAAAAAGCAATACTTTTCTGTAAATACCATTCCATTGATAGATGAAGATGCTATTATATCGAGTGCATTGTTTGTTTACAGCGATATTACTACACAAAAGAAAATTGAAAGCGTTGCTAAAAGTGCTTTAAAGAAAGAACAAGAATTGAATGAGTTGAGGTCGAGATTTGTTTCTATGGCATCACACGAATTTAGAACACCTTTAAGCGCTATTTTAACGTCAGCTATTTTAATTGAAAAACTAAATGAACCTGGAAAGGAAACTAAAAGACTAAACCATGTGTCGAAAATTAGGGCAAATGTTAAAAACATGGTTGTTATTCTAAATGACTTTTTATCCTTAGGAAAACTGCAAGAAGGAAAAGTAGTACCAAAGTATGAATCATTTGACGTAATCTACTTCTCAAAATCTTTAATTAAAGAAATTAATAGTGTCAAAAAAAGTGGGCAAACCATAGTCTTAAAATCTAAACAGTCATCTCTAATAATGTTTTTAGATTCGAAATTATTAAAACATATTGTATTTAATCTACTATCTAATGCTATTAAATATTCCGAAGAAAACACAGCTATTATTTTTAAAATAGAGTGTGTACAAGAGCAGTTAATCATTGAAATAAAAGATGAAGGAATTGGGATTCCTTTAGAAGATCAAAAAAATATTTTCACCCGCTTTTACAGAGCAAATAATGCTGCAAATATTGAAGGTACAGGTTTAGGTTTAAATATTGTAAAACAATATACAGATTTAATGAATGGTACAATTACCTTTAAAAGTGTCGTAAATAAAGGATCTAATTTTTACATTAATTTTCCTTTAGAAAAATAAAACTTATGAAGAAAATACTATTAATTGAAGACAACCAATATGTTCGAGAAAATACTGCCGAAATTCTTGAACTAGAAAATTACGATGTATTTACTGCCGAAAATGGAAAAGTGGGAGTTGAAATGGCGCTTAAACATATTCCTGATATTATTATTTGCGATATTATGATGCCAAAATTAGACGGATATGACGTATTTGATAGTTTAAGCAAAAACCCTAAAACAGCAAGCATCCCTTTTATATATCTTACTGCAAAGTCTGAAAAAGCAGCAATAAGAAAAGGAATGAATCTTGGTGCAGATGATTATTTAACAAAACCTTTTGAAGAATATGAACTACTGCAAGTTTTAGATTGCCGTTTGAAAAAAAATGATTTTTTAAAAAAAGAATTCTCCAAAAGTTTTCAAGGTATTACTAGTTTTTTGAATGAAGCATCTACATATTTAAATCTTACAGCATTATCTAAAAATCGTACACTACAGAGCTACAAAAACAAAGAAGAAATTTTTAGAGAAGGTAGTGCCGCTCAAAGATTATACTTTATCCAAAGTGGCAATGTAAAAACATTTAAAACAACAGAAACAGGTAAAGAGTTTGTAACAGGACTATTTGGCGCTGGCGATTTTATTGGGCAGCTATCGCTTCTAGGAACTTCTGGAAATTATACAGAAACTGCAACTGCATTAGAATCTGCAGAAATTTGTGGAATTCCTAAAGTAGATTTTATCACCTTATTATATCAAAATAAAGAGGTATCTAATAAATTTATCGGTATGGTTTCTAATAATATGATTGATTTACAAAAACAAATGGTAAATATGGCTTTTGCAACTGTAAGACAAAAAACTGCCAAAGCACTATTAGATTTAGATGCTAAAGGAATGATGAAGGACGAAAACCATTCAGGAATTAGTATCCCAAGAGAAGATTTTGCGGGTTTAATTGGTACTGCAACAGAGACTGCCATTAGAATGCTTTCTGAATTTAAAGAAGAAAAATTAATTAGTATAGCATCTAGTAAAAAACTAGTTTTATTAGATAAAAACAAGTTGGAACATATTGCTATTTTTAATAATTAGCGAGTTTTATAAAATCTTAAAAATAGCCTCTTAACTTATTTTATCTACACAAAATCTTAAAAGTGATTTAGGTCATTGTAATAAGATAAGAACGGCTCTAAATTTGTAATAGAAACACATTAGGTAAAAAATACCATAATTAAAACTATTATGAAATCTAACATACATGGAAAAAATGAAAAGTCGGTTTTTATAAAATCGTATGCTGAGTTTTTACTTGTGGAAAAAGCTGTAAAAGTTATTCATCAAAACAAAAGTGCCCATTTACAAATATCTGTTCTTGGTAAAATTAGTGAACACCATAAAGTTGAAGAAAAAAAAAATTCGGTAGCAAAAGATATCATAGAAGCAAAATGTAAATCATTATTTGATTTTCCTATCGCATTTGGAATGCTAACAAATCCAAAAATTGGAAACATTTTTATTACTGGCTTCTTGGTAGGCACCTTTTTACAAGAAGTAGAGAAAAAAACTATTGGATCGCTATCTACAGGACCTTATGGTATTTTAAGAGGCTTAGGAATAGATAGAGGAAGAACAACTTATTATTTAAAAGCACTACAGAAAGGCAAGTATATTCTAATACTTAGAGGTTATGCAAATGAAATAAATCAATTTATAGATATATTAGATAACTTGACTAAAAAAAATTAGTCGTAGAAAAAAACAATAAGCTAAAAACAATTTGCATAATGTTTTTTGTGTGATGAAAAGAATTTCCTATTTTATTTACCTTTTATCAATATAATATTCATTAAAAATAAAAACGGAAAACCTATAAGGCTTTCCGTTTTCTATGAAGATCATATTATTCTCTCTATTCATTCCTATCTATTTAATTTTCTATGTCTAGAAAATTTTTACAAATGGTTTTGTAAAGAAAAACATCAATTACTTCATAACACCTTTTATACTTTGCAGTAGTCAAAGGTATTTTTTAAAGAAATCGAGACTTTTCATCGTCTCGATTTCCTTGAAGTTACCAATATATTTTAAGAGCAAATGCAATTTTTTGAATCTATCTTTCTAGAAACATAAAACTTAAAACTTACGTGGAATAACTTCAAAATTCAAAGGATATTATAATCCTAGAATCTATATTTTTAATGCTATTAAAGAACTTATTTCTTAATGATACTCAAAGATACATCGGTTTTTCAGCGTGAGAAATGACCTAAGTCAGTTACCTTTTTTTTTATGATTAAAAGCTATTCTTATTTGCTTCATCGTTTAAAAACAAATCTTGAATTCGAATAAAATAGTACTGAATGACCTAAGTCATTTTATACAGACTCTTCTTTTTGCATCTTTATTGAAAGTAAAATATGTAAACTAAACCTATTAAAAAATGAAAAACATAATCATACCAGTAGATTTTTCTCAAAAATCGGAATTCGCATTAAAAGCAGGTGCTTTTTTAGCAAAAAAACACAACTCTACTCTTTATGTAGTACATACACTAGAATTATCTGAAAATATTTTTTTTAATTCGGAAAATGAAAAAAAAGTGCAATTTATGATTGCTTATGCCTATAAACAATTTGAGCCTTTTTTGGAAAAAGAATATCTAAAAAACATTAAGGTTATTACCATGATTAAGCATCATAAAGTGTATAAAGAAGTTGCTAACGTAGGCAAAGAAATAAAGGCAGATTTAATTATTATGGGTTCACATGGGGTAACTGCAAGAAAAGGCATATTTGCTGGGTCAAATACACAAAGAATGATCCATAATAGTGAAATACCTGTTTTAATTATAAGCACAGATCCTAAAGAGTTTCAATTAAAAAAGGTAATAATAGCTACAGATTTAACTCCAGAAAGTAGATCTTCATTTTTACAGAAAACAGTACTATTTACTAATTTAGGTTGCACTGTTTGTCCTGTTTACGTGAATTTACCTTATGATAATTTTATCAGTTCTAGAGAATTTCATAAAAAAGTGAGTGTATTTGCAGCTGCTGGTAATTCAACAAAAGTAGCATTTATTGCTGGTCATACTCTTGAAGATGGGTTAATTCAGTATGCAGAAGATATGAATGCAGACCTTATTGCTGTAAACGCAAGTTCCAAAAAAGGCTTAAGTTATTATTGGAATAGCAGTATTTCTGAAGATTTGTCAATCTACGCGAACTTACCAATAATGACTTTTACTGTATAACTTTTTAACTAATACATTGATGGAAAATAAAAATACATATTATCAAGTCCGAAAAAAATTGCGCATATCTATAAAACAAATACTTCCCAATCTCAAAAATCTAAAAAAGGAAAAAGATGAAGCTGAATTCTATGATTTATTATCAAAAGTAATACCTAATATAAGGAGTTATATCATCAAAAGGATTAAAACTGCTACACTAAAGAATCACTTTCCGAAAAACAAATATGTTCCTAATGATTTTATAGATCAATTATTTATTGAAATCTACAACCATATTGAAAATTTACCTGATGAAGATGAATTTTATGTTTGGCTCTATAAAAAAACCAATGAATTATTAGAGGATGCTATTATTGAAGAAGAGTTTGATGATTTATTTTTTAAAAATATAGATGACTATTCTAAACAAGAATGGGATGAAATGGAAGAGAATTTTACAGCAGAAAGTGATGGCGATTTGATTATGCAAGAAGATTTATCAGATATTTCTTATCATCAAAATCCTTTTACAATACAAGATATATTTACAGAAAACACAGAAAGTAAACTTGTAAAACAAATAGATGAAAATTTACATCAAGAAGAGATTGATAGACACATACAATTTGTATTACACAATTTACCATTACAAACACAAAATGTGTTTGAGTTATACACAAAGCACCATCTTACCATCGCAGAAATTGCTAAAGTAAAAAACATAAGTATGAATCATACAAAACAACTGTTAGAGGATTCTAGAGTATTGCTCAAAACGAGTTTATTTAACAGGTACACACTCAACGAAAATATCCTATAAATGGACTATAAGGATTATTATAAAATATTAGAGATTACTAAGGACGCTTCTTCAAAAGATATAAAAAAAGCATACAGAAAATTAGCTGCACAACATCATCCAGATAAAAACCCAAATAACAAAGTTGCAGAAGAAAAATTTAAAGAAATTAATGAAGCAAATAGTGTTTTAAGTGATGTAAAAAAACGTGAAAAATATGATGCTTTAGGTTCAGACTGGGAAGCATACCAACATACAGGAGATGATTGGAAGGAGTATGCAAAACAAAAAAACCAGCAAAAACGATATGCTCAAAATGAATCCAATTATTATACTCAGCAAGCTACTGGAGAAGATTTTTCAAGCTTTTTTGAAGCTATGTTTGGTGGTGGACAATCAGCAAGAGGCCAACAAGCTGAGCAATCTGGTTTAGATATTCAGGCAGAAATGCCTATTACACTTTTAGAAGCCTATCAAGGAAGCAAACGTACTTTTAAAATTAATAACGATACTTTAAGAATCAGTATAAAACCAGGTTCTTATGATGGACAAAAATTAAAGGTAAAAGGCAAAGGACAAGCAGCATTTAAAGGTGGAAATAGAGGTGACTTACATATCATTTTAAAAGTGCAAGAAGATTCTCAATTTCAAAGAAAAGAAAATAATCTATTATACACATTATCTATAGATCTATACACAGCTATTCTTGGTGGAAAAATTGAGATACCAACACTTACAGGAATTGTAAAAATTACAATACCAAAAGAAAGCGAAACAGGTAAAGTCTTGAAGTTAAAAGGTAAAGGAATGCCAATTTATAATAATTCTTTAAAATATGGAGATTTATTAGTAAAACTAATTATAAAGCTGCCAACAAACATTACAAAGGAAGAAGAAGATTTATTCAAAAAATTACAATCTTTAAGAGAAAAAGAAATCTTAAAAAGAAATTAAAATATACTACTTATGAGCCTATTGAACGAAAATGTTATACCAGGAAACCATGGAAAAGTATTTGGCACTAACGCAAAAGCAAAGCATGATTTAGAAAAAATTAAAGCTAAAATATTAGAATTGAAAGGTATCAAAAATGTGTTACTCAATTTTGAAGTGTTTCCACGAGAGTTTACCATTTATACTTCTAAATTAATCACAATAAAGGAAATTGAAGAAAAAGTAATATCTACAGGTTTTCATGCTATACCAAAGGGTCTTTTTAAATTTTAAATATTGGACTCCATCTAAAAGATAATATATAGAAGATAGATTCTGTAAAGACGCAAATAAAAATAATATATAATAAAAATAACTATTATGGAATTAACCATATATACGAACGAATATGATACAGCTGATACTATACGTAATTTTATGGATTTCTACTATAATTTACAGATGGAGCATTTGGCTAGTGACCTTTTAAGAAAAGGATTGTCACCAAAGCAAATTTCAGATGCAGTTACACTGGCCGTTAAAATAGCAAACACTGCTGGTATTGAAACTCAAAAACACTTTAAACTTATATACAGTGCAATACACCAAGAAATTATTCAAGATTGCAAACTGTCTCATTTAGGATATGGATTGGTATTAATGAATGCAAACCCAGATCTTAAAGTTGTAGGAGATTTTCAAGTACGTGTATTAAATGAATTTTTTAAATAGGAATATATTCCATACAAATTTGAAAAAGAATCCTAATATTTATTTAGTAATTAGTTGAATCGCTACTTATTTTATATAAAAGATAAGATGCAGTTACAGCAACCCTCATGTTTTTGCTACAAACACCCTATACTTTTTGAACACTCACCCAATACTTTTTTGACATGCAACCAATACTTTTTTGTAATTATACTAGTATATCATTATAAATATAGTAATATATAATTTATTTTATAGTAGTAAAATTTCAAATAAAATGTAGTATTTTCACAAAAGTGGTTTAATGTAGCCTACTTATAAGGTAGTACCCTTATAATTTTAAAAATACAAAAAAATAATTATATAGCTATCGCAATTCGTTACAGAATTACAAAAAGAAGTAATAGTTTTATTACTAAAAAAGATCAATTTATTATGCAAGCTATACATACAGATAAAGTAGATATTGATTATTTAAGCAAATCTATTAATGATGCCTGCAGTTTAAATGAGGTAGATGTACATACTGTTTTAATTGCTTTGTGGATAAACGTTAGATTATTTTTTGCAACTTGGTAAAATAGTAGATTTAGTTAATGTAGGTAAATTAAAAATGGGTTTTAAATGTATTGCTGAAGAGGATCTTACAAAATTATCTAAAAGAAACATCCAAAAATATCATGTTAATTACCAACCTTCTTTAAAATTAAAAAGGAAGTTAAAAGCTGGCAATACCATCTATAAAAAAGGTAGCAGAAGTGTTTAGTTTTTTAAAAAAAAGCTTGCAAACTAAACCTTAGCTAACTGTCTTTATAAATTCAGCTTTTTTATTCAATAAATTCAAAAAAAAGAGCCTCAAAAAATTAATTTTGAGGCTCTTCTCTATTTAAAAGAGTATTGAATTTAATACGTTTAAATTCCGTCTCCTAAACTTTTTAGTTTTTCAGTATTTTCTGCAAGCATCAATTCGTCAATAATTTTCTGAATATCTCCATTTATAATGTTAGGCAAATCGTAAAGAGATAAACCAATTCTGTGATCTGTAACTCTACCTTGTGCATAATTATATGTTCTAATTTTTGCACTTCTATCTCCAGAAGAAACCATAGAACCACGTTTTAATGCATCTTCTGCATTTTTCTTCGCTAATTCCATGTCATATAAACGAGAACGTAAAACTTTAAAAGCTTTCTCTTTATTTTTATGCTGACTTTTTTGATCTTGACATTGTGCAACCAAACCAGTTGGAATGTGTGTTAAACGAACTGCAGAATACGTTGTGTTTACAGACTGACCTCCAGGACCTGATGAACAGAAAAAATCGATTCTTACATCTTTTGGATTAATCTCTACATCAAATTCTTCTGCTTCAGGAAAAACCATACAGGTTGCTGCTGATGTATGCACTCTACCTTGTGTTTCAGTTTGTGGAACTCTTTGTACACGATGCACACCAGCCTCAAACTTTAAAATTCCATATACATCGTTTCCTGTAACTTCGAATTGTATTTCTTTAAAACCACCATTTGTTCCTTCAGAATAATCTACTGTAGAAACTTTCCAACCTTTACTTTCACAATATTTAGAATACATTCTAAACAAATCTCCTGCAAAAATACTAGCTTCATCTCCACCTGTACCTGCTCTTAATTCAACAACTGCGTTTTTAGAATCTTCTGGGTCTTTAGGAATTAATAAAAATTTAATTTCATCTTCTAATTGAGGAATTCTAGTATTGGCTTCATCCATTTGCATCTTTGCCATTTCTGTCATTTCAGGATCAGAACCATCTGCAATTATTTCTTTAGCTTCTTCTATATTGTCTGTTAATTCTCGGTATTCTTCACCTTTTCTATTAACATCACCTAAATCTTTATATTCTTTCATCAATTGCGCATAACGCTTTTGATCCATGATAATTTCTGGCTGAATAATTAAATCAGAAACCTCATCATAACGTTGCTTAACAATTCTTAATTTATCTAACATCTTCTACTCTTTTCTTGAGATGCGAATTTACAAATTTTATTCGTAATTATTTTTTATTTTCATTTAACTATATTTGATAAAAATTCTTTCTAAAATGAAAAAATTGCTATTACTTGGTTGTTTTATGTTGATGCTATCTTGTAACGAAAATAGCAACAAAAAACAAAAACCTACTTTTTTAATTGGAGAATGGAAGCGTTTGGATGATAAACCTGGTAACCAAACTTATGAAATGTGGAACACTAATTTAGTTGGAATGGGTTACACAAAAACTGGGACTAAAAGGTCTTTTCAAGAAACATTGGCAATTATTACGATTAAAGATACTTTGTATTTAGAAGTAAGTGGCATAAATGAACAACCCACACTTTTTAAATTTACGGAACAAACAGATTCCTCTTTTGTTTGTGAAAATCTACAGAATGAATTCCCAAAAAAAATAAAATATTTTTTAGACAATAAACAGTTGAAAGCAATTATTTCTGCTGAAGATTTTAGAATCGATTTTATCTTTGAAAAAGTGCATTAAATTACTTTTTTACTTTGAGATTGTAAAATAAAAAGTGGTTCCTACTTCTTCTTCGCTTTCAACCCAAATTTTACCATTGTAAAAAGTTACTATTTTTTTAACGATAGACAATCCTATTCCAGATGAAGAACTTACACTTTCTAATTTAGTGAATACTTTAAATATTTGATCAAAATAAGCAGCTTTAATACCAATACCATTATCTTTTACAAAAAACTGATAATGATTTTCTTTTTCAGAAAAACCAATTTCAATACGACCATTTTCTTTATTGTTGTGTTTGATAGCATTTTGAATTAAGTTTTGAAAAAGTTGATTAAACTTCCAAATATTACCAGTTAAAATGGGTAAATTTTCTTGAACTTTAATTGTAATGTTTTTAGGAACTAAAATAAGTTTTAACACTTCTTGAATAAGTGTATTTAAGTTGATTTTTTTATTTTCAAAATTTTGATTATCTATTGTTGAATAATCTAAAATTCCGTTAATTAAAAAATCTAATTTTTCTACATTAAACAAAACTTCGTTTAAGGGTTCTACAGAAGTCTTTTCTAAAATTGCCTTATTATCCTCTTTAAACCAGGTAATTAGCGTATGTATATTTATTAGAGGTGCTTTTAAATCATGAGAAACCATTTGAGCATAATCATTTAGTTGCTCGTTTTGAAGAGATAAACTTTTTAGTAGTTCTTCTTTTTTTTCTTTTTGTTGTTT
The DNA here is from genome assembly GCA_963977615.1 of uncultured Polaribacter sp. GTDB lineage: Bacteria > Bacteroidota > Bacteroidia > Flavobacteriales > Flavobacteriaceae > Polaribacter. Next base: position 38,237 of record CAXBPL010000015.1, read on the forward strand.
AATTAATTCTTCTTGTTCTTTTCTTTGAATAACATTTACAAGCATATTTGCGAAAACAAAAAGAATGTTTTTTTCATTTTCTGTATATTTATGAATCTCTTTAACCGAGTCAAAGCCCACAAAACCTATAAGCTCGCCATTTTTAATTTTAGGAATAGCTATTAAACTTTTAATTCCCTGAGGTTCTAAAATTGCGCGTAAACCTAATTCTCCATCATCTGCCAAAAGACTTACATCTTCTACATAAAATGCTTCACCATTTTTATGAGAGTTTAGCCAAAAATCTAAATGTTCTAAGGGTATTTCTTGTAAGTTTTCGATTTCTGCTTCTATACCTTTATTACACCATTCGTAGGTGTTTTTTGTAGTATTTTTATTAAAATCGTAAGTAAAAATATAGCTTCTATCAGCACTAACAAACTCTCCAATTTGTTTTAAAGATTTTTCTATAAGTTCATCTATTTTAGATAAATCTGCATTAATGTATTTTGTAGAAATACTAATTAATAAATCTTGAAAGCGCAATTGATAATCGATAATTTTATCTTTTTCGCTTTTTGGGATACTCATCTTTTATATTTTTATGCTGTTTTTACTAAAAATTGATTAAAAATCGCAAAAGTAGGTTTATTTTTAAGAATAATCTTGATCTTAAAATAGTCTGTAATATTTTGAGAAATGACTTTCCGATTACTTTTTAAAAATCAAAATAAATTGTAAAACAAATCAAGAAAGGTATTTTGAATCTACTCCAAATCACCTTTAAAATCGATGATAAGCTTTTGTACTTTTTTATGATCTAAAATAATAGGATAAATTTCTTTTAAAATTACGTGGTAATCATAATCTAAATTTAGCCCAATAGTTAAATGATTGAAACCATAATTTTCTTTATTCAACATAAAGAACAAACCTGCTAATCTATATTCAATTTCTGCAAAGTTTTTATATGTTTTTTGAGCTTTATACAATACTGAAATCGCATCATTAAATTCACCTAAAAACGATAAAACATCTACTAAAGCTATATAAATTTCAAGATCATTTTTCCCTAACTCCAAGCATTTTTTGAAACCAGAAACTGCTTCTTCATAAAAATTAAGTTTTAGTTTAATTTCAGAATAACGTTTCCAATAATTAGCATTATTATCATCAATCTTTAAAGTTTCTGCTATATAGTAGGCTGCTTTTTGGTAATTTTTATCATCATAATAAATATTAGTTAGCAAGGTCCAACCTTTCTCTAATAAAGGATCTTCGTGAATGGCTTTTTTATAATAAGAAATTGCAGCATCAAATTTATGTAATCTTTCATAACATTCACCAATTCTAACATAGGCAAATGCTGTAGGATCGTCTAAATTTATCGTTGTTAAATAATTATCTATTGCTTCTTGATATTCGCCTAATTCTTCTAAAGTTTTTGCTTTTTCTAAATAACCACCAATAAAATGTTCATCAATTAAAATAGCATAATCAAAAGCAATTAAGGCATCTTTAAAATTACCTAATATAAAATGTTGATTTCCTAATTGATGCCAAGCAACTTCACTGTAAGGATTTTTATCTAAATAATTATTTAAATAGGTAATTGCCTGTTCATGTTCTTCTTGCATATCAAAACAATACAAAACGTTATAAAGAGCAGGATAATCTTCAAAATCCTCATTTATACATTTTATAAAGTTTAAACGTGCGTTCTCAAAATCGTTTAAATACAAATATTCCATGCCCAATAAAGTCCATACATAGGTTTTAAATAATGCATTTGGCAGTGCTTTTTCAAGGTTGATAATCGCTTCTTTATGTCTACCAGATTTAGATCTCATTAAAGCTCTTTCTGTAAAAACCTCATAATTATCTGGTTCCAATTGCTCTAAATGATCTAACATTAAATTTGCCTTATCAGTCTCATTATCAAAAACATGCATCTGTATTTTAAAAAATTTTAAATCTGTAGATGTTGGGTGTTGCTCTAAACCTAATTTAATTGCTTGTTTTGCAAGCCCGTGTTTACCCATATCCAAATATTGGATAATGATATCCTCAAACTCATCTAGATCAAAAAAATAGATGTTTTTGGTTTTGAGCATCGATTCAAATTTTGTTAAAGAAGACATATTTACTAGATTCGAATTAATAATCTAAATTACTACAACTCTTTTGAAAGACATTAAAATGGATTTTTTGTTTTCAACAATTTAATTAACAAGAAATATACGAAAAAAAAATTACTTAGTATATTGATAAGTATTGAAGTACCTTTTAAATAATGTAAAAACATGCTTTTAATGCAATAAAATCTATGAATATTTGTAAAATTCGAGCCCGCTTAAATTTTGTGCATACATTTATTTACCTTAATTTTGATTTTAGCAACTATCCTCTTAAATTTGATAGCATTCTTATGAGCAAAAAAACTTTATTAAACTCAAAAGATATTGAAATTATCCTTCATAGATTGGCTTGTCAGCTAATTGAAAATCATAACGATTTTTCGAATACTGTGTTAATTGGCCTGCAACCTAGAGGAACTTTTTTAGCAAATCGATTAGCAAATTTGTTAAAAACAGCGTATAATATTAAAGATTTAAAATTGGGTTTGTTAGATATTACATTTTACAGAGACGATTTTAGAAGAAAAGATACACCTTTAGCTGCAGAAACCACAAAAATCGATTTTTTAATCGAAAATAAAAAAGTGGTTATTATTGATGATGTGCTGTTTTCTGGAAGAAGTATTAGAGCTGCTTTAACTGCAATTCAATCTTTTGGAAGACCAGATTCTATTGAATTATTAGTATTAATTGACAGACGATTTAGCAGACATTTGCCAATTCAACCAAATTATAGAGGCAGACAAGTAGATGCCATTAACGAAGAAAAAGTATTAGTTTCTTGGAAAGAAACACATAAAAAAGATGCTGTATATATTGAGCAAACATAAATATGGATACATTAAGCGTAGAACATTTATTAGGCATAAAATATCTGAATGAAAATGATATTAACCTTATTTTTAAAACTGCAGATCACTTTAAAGAAGTAATTAACAGGCCTATTAAAAAAGTACCTTCTTTAAGAGATATTACCATTGCCAATTTATTTTTCGAAAATAGTACAAGAACAAAACTTTCTTTTGAATTAGCAGAAAAAAGACTTTCTGCAGATGTTATTAATTTTTCTGCAGGGCAATCTTCCGTTAAAAAAGGAGAAACTTTAATTGACACTGTAAACAACATTTTAGCTATGAAAGTAGATATTGTTGTAATGCGTCATGGAAATGTTGGTGCAGGTGTTTTCTTATCAAACCATGTAAATGCAAAAATTATAAATGCTGGTGATGGAACACATGAACACCCAACTCAAGCTTTATTAGATTCTTATTCAATTCGAGAAAAATTAGGCTCTGTAAAAGGAAAAAAGATTGTAATTGTGGGTGATATTTTGCACTCTAGGGTTGCTTTATCAAACATATTTGCATTGCAATTGCAAGGTGCTCAAGTAAAAGTTTGTGGCCCAACAACCTTAATACCTAAATACATTACAAGTTTAGGGGTTGAAGTTGAAACCAACTTAAAAAAAGCTTTAGAATGGTGTGATGTTGCCAATGTTTTACGTGTACAACATGAAAGAATGGACATTAAGTATTTTCCATCAACCAGAGAATACACACAACTTTTTGGCATAAATAAAGAGATTTTAGACAATCTTGGCAAGAAAATTGTTATAATGCATCCAGGACCCATTAACAGAGGTGTAGAAATTACAAGTGATGTTGCAGATTCTGATCAATCTATAATACTCAATCAAGTTGAAAATGGTGTCGCTGTTAGAATGGCTGTAATTTATTTATTAGCGCAGCAAATTAAAAGATAGAGTTTGGAAGTTGGAAGTTGGAAGTTGGAAGTTGGAAGTTGGAATAAAAAGAATGTAAAATGAACATCAAAAATAAAGAATCTTATATCCTTATTTCTTCGGATGAAAATTCGTTCTCAGAATTCTATGCTTTATTTTTAGATAAAGTAGCAAATTATAAAAAACAACATCTAGTTTTAAACATTTCTGATAAAATTAATACAACTAAAGAAGATTTTTTACTATTTTTAGATATTGCAACACAAAAAAAGAAAGAGAAAACATCTTTTGTAATTATTTCTGAATCTGTAAACATGGATGATTTTCCAGAAGATTTTAATATTGTACCAACTTTAATTGAAGCAGAAGATATTATAGAAATGGAAAATATGGAAAGAGAATTAGGCTTTTAAAACCCCAAAAATCATGATAAAAAAATTACTTTTTACTATATTCTTATTTGTTACTCTTCTTGGGTTTTCTCAAGAAAAAACAATCGATGATATTTCTACTGCTCCAAATCCGTTTACTATAAGTACTAAAATTACATTTTTTACAACATCAAAATCTACTATAACTTTAAAAGTAAAAAATGTTTTAGGGAAAACTGTTTTCAAAAAAGAATACGAGACTAAAATTGGTAAAAACTCTATTGCTTTTTACAAGAACGATTTGGCTGCAGGCATGTATATTTATAGTATTCAAAACGAAGAAAGTATCACTTCTAAACGTTTTGTAATTCAATGAGTTTAAGCCTTACTATTTTAGGCTGTCATTCAGCAACTCCAAGAGCAAATGCTTTTCCAACTTCGCAATATTTAGAGATTAATAACCGCCATTTTTTAATAGATTGTGGTGAAGGTACTCAGCGTCAAATGCGTAAATATAAAGTTGGTTTCACTAAAATAAATCATATTTTTATTTCTCATTTACATGGAGATCATTTTTATGGTTTGGTTGGTTTATTATCTACTTATGGAATTTTAGGAAGAGAAAAAGAACTGCATATTTATGGTCCTAAAGGCATTAAAAAAGTTACGCTATTACAGTTAAAAATTTCTGAAAGTCATGCCAAATATCCAATGATTTTTCACGAATTAACATCCAAAGAAAGTGAACTAATTTTTGAAGATGATAAAGTTTCTGTACGAACAATTCCTTTAAAACACAGAGTTTATACCAATGGTTATTTGTTTACTGAAAAAGAAAAACCTTTAAAATTACATATTGATAACATCAACAATTATGATGAAATTGATAGAGCTGATTACAACAATATAAAGGCAGGAAAAGATGTTATTTTATCAACTGGAGAAATTATTCCTAATGCTGAACTTACTTTACCACCAAAAAAAGCGTTAAGTTTTGCTTTTTGTAGTGATACAGTTTATAAACCTAACATTATTCCTATCATAAAAAATGCTGATTTATTATATCATGAAGCTACTTTTTTAGCTGACAAACAAGAATTGGCAAAAAAAACTAAGCATTCAACATCTAAAGAAGCTGCACAAATAGCCAAAGATGCCAATGTAGGTCAATTAGTTATTGGGCATTATTCAGGAAGATATAATGATATTTCTTTGTTTAAACAGGAAGCACAAGAAATTTTTGAAAATTCAGAATTAGCAATCCCTGGAAAGGTTTTTACGATTCAATAGAATATCTAATTTATATTTCCTTGTTTATCCATCTTAACATAAGGATTATAAGCAATTTCCCATACATTATTATCCAAATCTGCAATATAACTACTGTAACCTCCCCAATTAGTTTGTACTGGTTCTTTTAAAATTTTTACACCTTTATTTTTGAGAGATAAAATAAGTTCATCAACATCTACTTTAGACCTTGTATTGTAAGCAATTGTCATCGCTTTAAATCCATTTCCTTCAGGAGGTAAACCAGCATCTTTTGCCAATTCAGTTCTTTCAAAAAGTGCTAATTGAATACCATTTAAAACAAAAAAGGAAATATTATCATTGCTAAAACTTGATTTTTCCCAACCAAATTTATCCACATAAAAATCAGTCGCATTTTTTAAATCGGCAACTCCTAAAGTTATGATTGATAAACGTTGTTCCATTTTTATAATATCAACAAAAATATTTTAATATTGGTTTGTAGATAGCAAAACTAAAGTACACGCTACTTCAGATTCTACTTGATTATTTTTTAGCAATTTTACAAACTCCATATTTTCTGTTCCAGGATTAAAAATTACTCTTCTTGGTTGCAGACTAATAATGTAATCATAATATTCCTCTTGTCTTTTAGGATTTAAATATAAGGTTACAGTATCGACATTTTTATAATCTATTTTTTCAGCATCAATATCAACATCTAAAACTTTTCCTTTTCTTAAACCTAAAGCTAAAACTGGTAAATCTTTATCTCTTAATCTTTTAATAGCAATGTTTGAATATCTATTTGGATTTGTAGAAGCACCAATAACTAATGTTTTATTTTTCATAATTTTAAACTAAGTTAAACAAAATTGAATTTTATTATAAATATGGTAATTTTAATTGAATTATTTAAATATACTTAATTTTAAAATGATACTTTTGTTAAAAAATTGTTAATTACCCCCAAATTTTAGTGCTATTAAACTATATATGGAAATAAAAAAGATTAGTTTCTTATTTTGTTTTTTGTTTGCAACTACTGTTGTATCACAAAATAATAAGAAAAATACAGGTATTATAACTGGTATTATATTAGACTCTCAATCAAATAAAAAACTTGCATACGCAACTATAATTTGCAAGGACAAGCAAAACAATATTTTAACTGGTAATATTACTAGCAAAAAAGGTGAATTTAAAATAACACAACTGCCTTTAGATTCCATATTTTTAAAAATTCAATTTATTGGCTATAAGAGTTTTGATAAAAAAATATTCCTCAGCGCAAAAAAACCAAGTTTAAATTTATATAAAATTTATCTTCAAGAAATTACAGAAAATTTAGAGGAAGTTATTGTTGATGCAGAAGTTTCTGTTATGGAACAAAAAATTGATAGAAAAGTATACAATGTTGGCGAAGATTTAAATGCTGCTGGCACAAATTCATTCGAATTATTAGAGAATATTCCATCTATACAAGTAGATTTTCAAAACGGAACAATTAATTTAAGAGGTAATAGTAATGTAAGAGTTTTGGTTGATGGCAAACCTTCCAATTTATCTTCGGCTCAATTATTAAGACAAATTCCTTCATCTTCTGTAAAAAGTGTTGAAATTATTACCAATCCATCAGCGAAATATAATCCTGAAGGAATGAGTGGTATTATTAATATTATTCTTAAAAAAAATACATCTATTGGTTTTAATGGAAGTGTAACTTTGGGGGTTGAGCAAGGTATAAACACAAGACCAAGTGGTTCATTTGATTTTAATTATAGAGTTAATAAATTCAATTTTTACGGAAATTATGGTTTAGATTTTGGAAAGTTCGAAACCAATTCTTTTCTAAACAGATTAGATAAAGATTTAAGGCAGGAAGTTGATTTTCTAGATAATTCCACAACTAATTTTGCTAAAATTGGTGTCGATTTTTACATCAACCCAAAAAATACACTTTCTTTTTACACCACTAAAAGTTATACAAATACTGACTTTTTTGTGGACACAAAAACAGTTTCTGACGGAAATTTAATTTTTGATTCAGAAAATTTATCAATCTTTAAAAACAGAGAAACTGCCTATAATTTAGACTATAAACTAGATTTCAAAAAAGATGGTGAATATATTGAGTTTGAAATCAACTATACTAAAACAGACAATCCTCAAGAAGATACGATTAGCGAAAATTTGAATAGCAACAATAGAGAGTTCAATTTTACAAATACAACAGTAAGTGATAACTCTATCTTTTTAGCAAATTTAGATTACGCAAAACCCATAAAAAACGGACTTTTAGAGTTAGGTTTAGAAGCTAGAGTTCAAAATGTATTTAATTCGATAGCAACAAACCAAGAAATTCAAACTGGAGGAGGCCAACCATCTATTCCTCAAGGAAATTCTGCATTAACTTACGATAGAGAGATATATTCAGGGTATGTAAATTTTTCTAAAGAGTATAAAAAATTTAGTTGGCAAGCAGGTTTGCGATTTGAGCAATTTACTTTAAATGGCACATTCTCCAACACAGAACAAACAAATTTAGAAGCCATTACAAATAATATATTTAGCGTTTATCCATCAACATATTTAACTTTTACACCCTCAGAAAAAAATCAATTTCAAATAGGTTTTAGCAGAAGAGTTGACAGACCAAGTATTGGACAAGTAACACCAATTCAAGAATGGAATTCTCCTTTATCCACTTCTGTTGGAAACAAGAATTTAGTGCCACAATTTACCAATTCGTTCGAACTTAATTATACAAGAACTCTTGAGAAAGGGTCTATAAATCTTGGCGCTTTTTATAGAAGAACATCAAATTTAATTGGTAGAATTTTTAATATTGATGCTAATAATGAAGACCGACAAATAATTACGTACGCAAATTTTGATAGTGCAGAAAGCTATGGATTTGAATTCTCATCTAGTTTTAAACCTTTTTCTTGGTGGACTTTAAGACCAAGTGCAAATCTCTATTTTCAAGACAATCAAGGTTATATAAATAATAATTTAGAAGTAACTAACAACACCCTATTTACAGCAAGAATTAGCAATAGTTTTAAAGCTACCAGCAAACTTCGTTTTAATTTATCAGCTTCTTACAGAGGAAATAATGAAACTGTTTTAGCGAAGATTGATAATTATTACTTAGTAAATGTTTCTGCAAGATATTCAGTTTTAAAGGGTGATGGTTCAATAACTTTAAGAGGAACAGACATTTTTGATGGCTATAAAATAAATTTCTTAAACACCAATCCTTTTGAACAAAATGGCCAATATAAATTAGAATATAGCAGTATTTATCTTGGTTTTACCTATAATTTTGGAAAGGGTAAAAATAGAGAAAGAGCAAGAAAATACAGGGAAGAAAACGAAACTCAAGGAAGTGGAAGCGTTTTATAATTTTTTTTTTTATAGTTTATAAAACACCTTTCTTTTAATAATTAACTTATCCTCTTCTACCCATTCTGTTACTTCTCATTTCAATCATTTTTTCACGAACTGTTAATGTGTATTCGCTTTTTGTAATTTCTTTACCTTTTTCTGGTGCTTGAATGTTAACGTCTAAATCTTTACTTAAAACAATTTCAGTACATAATAAAGTGGTGTTATTTGCACTTACTTCTAAAATTAATCCTGGTAATCCCCAATATTCTGCTGGACCTTGTGTTACTGGAATTTGTGGTGTATACCAAGCTTCAACAATTGTTAATTTTTCTTCCTTTTTTTCATCATCTTTATTTTCAGAGTTGGCTGCTGTTAAATCGCTCCAAGAAAAATCGTACCAACTTAATTCTGCAGATGGCACAAATGCTTTGGCTTTATAGCAAGTATATTCCCCAATTTTTTTAGTTTCAGTGCCCATTGTCCAAGCTATTTTATACAAGTCGTCTTTTACCAAGAAACGCTTTCCATAAAATTCTTGACTTTGAACTAATTTAGCTTCTTTTATATTTTTGTAATGATCTCCTCTAGAAAAATAACCACCCCAAGAATCTGTAGCTCCAGAAGTTGCATCGATTTTTTCTTCCTCTAAAAAACTAGATTCTTGATTGTTAAAACTTAGAATATATGTTTTCTCTAATCTATTTTTAAGTCTCTCTGCAATTTGTTTTTTCTGAGCTTCACTCATTGTTGCACCCCAATTACCAAGTTCCATTTTAGATTTAGAAACATAAGTTGCTTTACCACTAAATTTCTGAGCCACAGTATTTAAAGTAAAGAATACAAGTATAATAAGAAATGAACTTTTAATTAATATTGATTTCATAATTCTTTGGTTTGTTAATTTTGTTTAACAAAAATACATTAAAATTAAACAAATAAGAGCCAATACATTAAAATTTAACAATACTTTACATAAATATAAGTTTTTATAAATCAAATACTTAATTGGAAAGAACAAGAAATGAAAGCTTATTTTTTTAAAAAGAAGTTATGTTTTATAAAACTATCAGATATTAAATTTTGAATAAAAAAAGAAGCCATTAAACGTTTTAATGACTTCTTTTTTTATTCTTGCTCTCTTCGAAATTAAACAATTAATTTATATAATCACTTTTCATTAGTAGCATCAAAGGAAGCTTTTAAAGCTAAAGAAACATTGATTAAACAGAACAATAAAATTAAAATTGGATTTATTTTCGAGCTTCCAAAAGGAATAAAATTCATAAAAACATTCATACCAATTACAATTAAGCAAATATTTGATATCAATAATAATACTTTATATTTTTTCTTCATAATTTTAAATATCGAAAAAACTTATCTTTTAATTACTACAGAACCCTAAGAAAAACATCTCCCAAAAGCAGCTAAAACAAACAAATCGTTGTCTTTTATGTTAGCCAATTCCCAAGATTCAGTTAATGCTATAATTACAGAAATAGCTGTTATGTTGTTCTATTTTATCATAATCCAAATTTCTATTGGATCAATGTGCAATCTTCAAATTTTCTATATAAGTTTTCAATTTATCAATACTTCAAATCTAATCTAATTCATCCTATTCAGTTCATCATCTACAGATTTATTTTTATAGTTAGAATCCTTAATATTACCAAAAACATAACGTAATGAAATTGCATATTCATTAACATCTGTAAAAAATAGACTACTAACATTTAAGTTTTGTAATACGTAGTTTTCTCTAAATTCCATAGTATTAAAAATGTCGTTTGCGCTAACAGTTACATCTAATTTTGAAAATAGTTTTGTAGTAAATACAGCGTTTATTGTAAAAACTTCTTGCCTATTAAAAATACCATCTTTTCTGTTGGATAAAAGCCAACCATTTAAATTAAACGAGCTTAAATTATTAATTTTAAATTGTTGATTTGTATAAAAATATAAATAAGGTGTTGCTTCTTTTTTTAGAATACTCTCATCATTTATTAAAGAATAACTAAAAGTTGCTGTGTTTGTTGATGTCCAAAATTTATATTTAAAAGGGTAAGATACTTTTAAGTTTACACCAATTTCTTCATTAAAATTTGCGGGAGACATAATACTGATATCTCTAGTTTCATCAAAAAAGAAACGATAATTCACTGGATTTTTACTCTTGAAATATTCTAAAGATATCGATTTATCTTTGACCTGAAAACTAGAGGAAATTTCATTAATTGTTGTTGGTTTTAGGTTAATATTTCCTTGAAACTCTAGTCCAGGATTTATAAAAGCAGTTGTAGTAACTGCTGTTGAATAGTTGGGTCTGTTTATACTGCTTGCAAAACTAAAATTTAACGATCTATCATCAGAAAATTTAAAATTAATATTTGCTCTTGGAAAAATGTAAATATTTTTTCTGTCTACTAAAAGTGTATTACTATCTCTAAAACCTCCTTCTATATTAGTATCTTCTAATCGAAAACCAAATGCGTAATGATAATTTTCTTTTCCACCAGAAAACTGTGAATACAATGCATTAATAGCTTCTATATATTTATAATTACTATTTTCTTGATTTATTTGTAATAGAGATTTGGAAACATTTCTTGCAGTATTAAATCCAATTTCTAGCTGATTTCCTTTCTCGAAACTGATACTATAATCTCCTTTTAAAACGACACTTTCTACATTAAAATCTTGTGAAATCGTTACCAAATCAGAAGTAGTTGCGTTCTCAAAAGTGTTCCGAATACTATTATCTACATCTCTTGTATAATTGGTATATTGAACTCCTAAAAACAAATTCTGTTTAGCATTAAAAGCTTTAAAATAATTGATATTACTGCTAGAAAAAATTCGTTCTCCTTCATTATTACTCAACGTATTTATGTTTTGCTGATTTCCATTATCCTCTAAAAAAGTATTCGTATCTATTGTAAAAGGCTCATTTTGTGTTCTAAATATGGAATTAAATGAAATGTAATCTGTATCATTAATGGAATAATACAAACCACCTCCAAAAATATATTGAGGTCTTGTGGTTATTGCTTCAACTTCATAGTCAGAAAATATATTTTTATTGGTAACTTCATAAGTAGCTTTATTTTTTTCCCAAATTTTTAATTGATTATAAGCAGCATTCAACTTCCATTCTAAATTATTTTTTTTTACGGAAATATTACTACCTAAATAATTATTAAGGAAGGTTTTAGAAGATACTTTTTCTGTTAAATTTAACTGTGTTCCTTCTTTAGAATTTCTTCTTTTTATAATCAGGAGAACTGCTCTACCTTCAGCTTCATATTTTACTGATGGATTGTTAATTATTTCTATCGTTTTTATATCATCTACCTGTAAAGTTTGTAATTCTTCTAAAGAAATTCTTTGTCTACCAACATATATCAAGGGGTTTCCTTTTCCGATAATAGAAACCTGCTCACCATCTGCACTGATTTGTAAATTTGGCAGTTTAGATAATAATTCTATAGTGCTCATTTCTTTGGCAAGTATTGTACCTTCTACATTTGCTACTATATTTCCGCCTTTATTTTCTAGTACTTTTTTTGTAGCTTTTATGGAGATTCCGTCTAAATTCTCAGCTTTTTCATTTAAAATAATTTCTAATTTCAAGTTTTCTTTCAGCAGTATTTCTTTTTCATAATCTTCATAACCCACACAAATAATTTTTAAAAGATAGGTATTCGCAATTACTGGGGTTAAAGAAAACTGACCTTCAGAAAGTGAAGTGTAGGTAATAATTTTATTGTTCTCATAAAGTAAAACATCACCAACTGCAATACTTTCTTTAGATTTTGAGGTTATATTTCCTTGAATCGAAAATTTATTTTGAGAAAAAAAACTGAATGATAAAAATAAAAGTAGTGTGAAAATTACTGGTTTCATATAAAAATAATTATGATAACAAATAACTTAAAAATAACCAAAAAAACGCTTAAAACAACGTCTGATTTAAGTACTAGTACCTGTACTATTTTTAAATTTCATTACCAATTCAGATCTATTAACAACGTTTAACTTCCTGTATAGACTTGTAATATGGGTTTTTACAGTGCTTACACTTATAAAAAGTACTGTTGCTATTTCTTTGTTACTTTTTTGTTGAAGTATTAAGTTTTTAATAGCTAACTCTTGCTTACTTAGGGCTATTAATTTTTCTTTAGAATTTTTAGAACGATAGACGAAAAACAAAATCCCCAGAACTAAAAAAGCTAGAAAATAATTTAAATTTTTACTTATACTATAATTTTCTTCAACTTTCTTAAATTGAAATTGAGCCAATTTTAATTCAAAAAATAAATATTCTACAGGATTAATATCGCTCTCTTTAAACTCATTTAAGAGTGATGTATAATAACTTTTATTTAAAGCGATATCTTTATCTAACAATTTTTTTTTTTCTAATTCTTTTAAACTGATAAGTTTTACTGCTAATATTTGTAAAGAATCTTTAGAATAAGTTCTAATTTCATCTAAAAACTTTTTTTTGTTATCTAATTTTTGCTGAAAAGCAAGCATTTTTCTCCACTCTTTATCTCCAAGACTCGTTGTTTTAAATTGAGTTAATGGTGGTGTGCTTTTTTCAAAAAATAGTGAATCGTTATTTCCTAAAAGAAATTTTTTAGATTCTATTTTTGTATTTTTCTCTTTAATAAAAACGTAATACAATTTTGATTGATTCCCCAGTTTTTTATCAAATTGAAAAAAACCTTCATTAGTAGAGATACAAGAATCGATAATTTTATGAGATGCTTTTATCTCAGAAAAACCTTCATTTACTTGAACTAAATTTACTATTACTGGTTTTTCATTTTTCTTTTCATCAAAAGCATAACCAGAAATATTAGTTTGCGAAAAAACAGATATTGAGAATAAAAACAAAGACCACAAAAAGAAATTTTTCTTCATAAGAAAGTTAATAAGAGATTATAAAACTAATAAATATTTTTATTTGTTCCTCTTATTTTAATGTAAAATGCAAAAAAGGTTTTACAAATATTGTAAAACCTTTTTTCAAAATTATAATTTAAAGAAATAGCCAAAATTTAAAAGCAAATATTGTTACCATCGAATTACAACAGAACCCCATGTAAAACCACTCCCAAAAGCAGCTAAAACAACCAAGTCATTCTCTT
>CAXBPL010000016.1:0-49588 GCA_963977615.1 uncultured Polaribacter sp.
ACGATTTTAGAAGAGAATATGAAGTTGTTGCAAATTTAGAAGAAGGAAAAGCTGCAATAATAAATATTGTAAAACTGAAAGTGAAAACAAGTCCAATTAAAAAATAATAAATATTCAATTTAAAGGAAGCATTTTGCTTCCTTTTCTTTTGCTCAATTTTTAATATCTTTACTTTATGAAAATCATTATTATAAACGGACCCAATCTAAATCTTTTAGGAAAACGCGAACCAGAAATTTATGGTTCAGATACTTTCGAAGATTTTTTTAGAACTTTACAATTAAAGTATAAAGATGTAGAATTGTCTTATTTTCAATCGAATATAGAAGGAGAATTGATTGATAAATTACACGAAGTTGGTTTTTCTTTTGATGGTGTTATTTTAAATGCAGCAGCTTATACACATACTTCTGTTGGTATTGGAGATGCTGTAAAAGGTATTGAAACTCCAGTTGTAGAAGTGCATATATCTAATATTCACGCTCGTGAAGAATTTAGACAACACAGTTATATCGCTCCAAATGCGAAAGGTGTTTTATTTGGTTTTGGTTTAAAAGGCTATGAATTAGCTATTCAAAGCTTTTTATAAATAAAATAATGCTGTTTCTGAAAGCATGTGAGTATTAATTTCTTACATCAACAAACATATAGTCGCTTGCAGGTGTTGCTAATTTAGAGTCGTAAATTTCATCAAAATTATAAAAACTACTTTTAGAAGAAAAACTTTTAGCTCCTGTTGAAATGTAAATTAATGTTCTATCCAGCAAAGGATCAGAACGTTCGCCTAAAACACCTAAATCGCCAAAATTTTCGCCTAATTCTACTCCTGGAAAATCGGTACTTGCAGGGATTAATCCACCTGGAAAATTTTTATTGTCTTTATTACTAATTTCAAAAACCAAAGGTTGCATTGCATATCTATGAGCTGTATTTAAATTAGCTCCTGTTCTTTGAAAATTATCTGAATCATATAAAGTGATAGAACCCACTTGTTTTCCTCTTGTAGTTTTACCTATTAAAGCAACATCTATATGCGAACTTAAAGAATTAATAACTAATTCTGATGCTGATGCTGATCCATTTGTAACAATAAAATAAACTTTATTTAAGTCCAAACTATTGATACTTTCTTGCAAAATAACATTTCCACTTGCATCTGTATTTCTAATTTGATTTGTAAAATTATTAATAAAACGATCTGCAGGAGTTGCATTCGTAACTTTATCGTTCCAAACTTCTTGAGAGTATAACAAACCATCAAATTGACCAGTAATCATGCTTCCTAAATACGTTGCAGAACTTACAGATCCTCCAGGATTGTATCTTAAATCTACAATTAAATTATCGATATTTTCTGCTTTAAAATTTGCAAAAGCAGTATTTAGTTGGCTATCGTAATTTCTTGCAAATTGATTGTACATTAAATACCCTATTTTTTGATCTCCATCTGCAATTACTTTTGAAATGGCAATTGGATTTTCTTGAATTTCAGATTTTGTCAAAGAAATAGAAGTTCCATTTGTAGAAGGATTTCCGTCATTAAAATCTGCTAAACCAATAGTATAATTAGTAGAACTTCCAAACAACAAGTTGATGTAGTTCGTTGTTGTAAGTTGATTTCCATTAATTTGATTGAAAAGCATTCCTCTTTTTACGCCTTTAGCAACAGCATCAGAATTTGGCACTACATAACGCACATAACCATAAACATTTGTACTTCCGTTTTTATATTGCACTAAACCGAATTCCATTCCATTACTTAAATTGATGCCCTGAAAAGAGTTTTCTAAAGCAATATAATCATCAACAATAACAGAAAAACGATCTTCTGGTCTGTTTAATAAACTTTCGAAAATACTTTCTTGAGAATCAAACCCTCTAAAATAGGTATATAATTCATCAAAATTTGTAAACCTGTTATCTGCTAAATCTGGTACATCCTCTTGCCATAAATAGTATAAATTTAAACCTGACCAAATAAAGTAATTGATGTCATCATCTGTTGTAGGTTCAATTAACGAAGTTTCTGTTCTTTCACAAGAATAAATAAATAGGATTGCTATAAATAATAATGTAATTTTTTTCATCTAATTTGTATTTGGCAAATTTTGCTCAATAAAAACGCCTTTATCAAGCTTTCTTTGTGTATTAATGCTATTAAATAAATAGTCAAAATTGTTAGGATTACAATTTGTATTAGAAACTGCATTTCCTGTTGAAATATAATTTAGAACACTATTTAAAATAGGATCTGAATCTTCACCTAAAACGCCTAAATCTAATACATCTTCGTTTTCACAAAGGTTAATATTTGGCGAAAATCCGTTTTCATAGGTTTGGTCGTTTTTATTTAAGAAACTTAACACAATTGGTTGTAAAGCTACTGTATGGGTTTCATTTTTTAAAGGAAAATCGTAATCATCAGAATTGTATAAAGTGATGGCTCCTGTATTGTTTCCTGCAGTTTGATTCCCAATTATATGAACATTTACATGAGGTTTTAAACTGTTTATTAATAATTCAGTTGCAGAAGAGCCTTCAAAATTATTTCCATTTAAAATGATGTACACATCAGTACTATTTAAACTATTTATGTTGATGTTCGCTCCTAATGTTTTAGGAAATTTAGTCACTAAAGAATCTGGCTGATTTGCCAAAAACCAAGTTTGAGCTTTTGAATTCCATTGCTCTTTTATTAAAATTTCGTCTGCATTTTGTTCAGAAATCATAGCAGCAATTTTTGCAATATTTTTCGCAAAACCTCCAGAGCCAATGTTATATCTGAAGTCTAAAATTAGTTTGTTAATTGATTGATTTTTAAAGTTTAAGAATGTGTTATTTAAATCATCAATATAATTTTTAGAAAAATCATTTTGATACATTAAATAGCCAACATTTTCTGCGTTTACAGAAATTACTTTCTCCATAAATGTTGCAGAATATGTGTACGCTTGTTTTTCTAAAGAAACAGTTTTAGTGTTTGGTGTACTTATTGTTCCATCGAAATTTATCATTAATAAAGTAAAATTATCTAAACCATTTAATAGTAAATCTTGGTAATTTGTTTTTGTTAACTGAACACCATCCACAGCAGAAAAATATTCACCTCTTGCAATGTTTTTTGTTGATGCATTAGAGTTTGGTAAAATATGAGTAACATATCCTATAACATTATTGTTATTAGTTGGGCTTGTAATAATACCAAATTCTAAACCATTGGTAAATGCTGTTCTTGCAATTGGTTCTGTAATTGTATTATAATCTTCTATTAAAGTAGATTTTACATCCGAAGAAATTAATAAATTAGAAAAAAGAGAATTATAGTCAGGAAAAGAACTCAAGTAGCTATTTAGCTGAGCATCAGAATTAAAACGAGTATCTGCTAAATCTGGAACTAAATCTTGATGTAAATAATAGGCGTTTAAACCTTTCCAAACAAAATCGCTTACCACTAAATCTTGTGGAACTTCATATTCTTTAGTACAACCTACTATTGTTGAAATACATATTGATAAAAAAATAATTTTGAAATAAATCTTCATGTAAAAAGTCTATAGATTATAGTAAATTTAACGCAATTTAAACTTTTTTAGTATCAATTTAAAATAAGATGTAACAAATTAAATTGTAGGTCGTCTTAATTATGTAAACCTGATATAAGAGATGAAAAAATATCAGAAAAACAACAACAACCAATGAACCAATCAGACTTTTTAAAAGTTGTTTTACCCTTTAAAGATAAGGTCTTTAGATTAGCAAAAAGATTGCTAGTATCTAGAGAAGAAGCAGAAGATGCTACACAGGAACTTATCTTTAAATTATGGAAAAACAAAGAAAAAATTGGCAACTATAATAATGTTGAAGCCTTTGCTATGACCATGACAAAAAATTATTGTTATGATCGCTTAAAAAGCAAACAAGCAAGTAATTTAACATTAGTACACAGTAATTATAAAGAAAAAGAAACGTCTTTAGATAAGAAGTTGGAATATCAAGACAGTGTAAACCAAGTACATTTATTGATAGAAAAACTACCAGAACAACAAAAAATAATCATTCAATTAAGAGATATTGAACAGTATGATTTTGATGAAATTTGTAAAATGGTAGATATGAAACCAACAGCAGTAAGAGTTGCGTTATCTAGAGCAAGAAAAACAATAAGGGAAGAATTAATTAAAAAACACAACTATGGAGTTAGCTAACATAGAAAAATTAGTAGAAAAATACGAAAATGCAGAAACTTCTTTGCAAGAAGAAGCAATCCTTAAAAACTATTTTACAAAAGAGGATGTTGCACCACACTTGCAAGAATACAAATTTATGTTTGCGTATTTTGATACTGCCAAAGAAGATACGTATACAAAACCCATTAAGTTAGAAACTATAAAATCGAAGAAGAGAAACTTAAAATGGCTTTCTGTAGCAGCATCTGTAGCACTTTTGTTTAGTGTATTTGTTGGGAAACAACAATTTGATGAATATCAACAAAGAAAAAAAGCAGAAAAAATTTATGCAGATCTTACAAATGGATTAAAACTATTGTCTACAAATCTAAAAAAAGGAGAACAAGCAGTTGCAACTCTATATACTGTTGAAGGCAAAGTAAATGAAGCATTAAAATAATAAACAAGATAAACCAAGTAAAAATAGTAAAACCAAGTAAACACAGTAATTATGAAAAAAATAATCCTATTAATAGCGTTTATAGTAGCACCAATGTTTGCAAACGCACAAAGTATTTTCGATAGTTTAGAAGATATGGATGGAGTAGATATGGTAATTGTTACCAAAGATGCTTTTGAATTGTTAAATAAATTTAAATCGAAAGACATAAAAAGTGATGGTAATGAAGTGATGCAAGCTTTTGAAATCATTAACGACTTAAAAGAGTTTAAAATGTTTTCTACAAGCAACTTAGAAATTGCTTCTAAAATGGAAAAAATGGTAAACTCATCTATCAAAAACTCGAATTTAACGCAGTTAATGCGAATTAAACAAGACGATTCTCGTATTAAAATTTACGTAAAAGCAACCAAAAATAAAGATTACGTAAGTGAAGTTTTAATGTTTATAAAAGGGATTGATAAAGAATCAAAAGGATTGTCTGAAGCTATGGTTATGTCTTTAACAGGTAATATAGACATCAACAAAATGTCTGACTTTACAGATAAAATTGTAAAAGAAAATAAGTAAAATTAACCAAGATTAAAAGGTCGGGTTTGTGATAAACTCGGCTTTTTATTTAAAAAAATATACACAATGAAAAAATTAACCATCTTATGTTCTTTAGTATTTTTAGTCGTTTTTGCAAGTGCTTGTAAAAATGAAAAATCGCTACAGAGTTATTTAGTAGAAGCGAATGAAAAAGCAGAATTTTCATCATTTGATGTTCCTGTAAGTTCGGTTTTAAGCCCTAAAGCAGATGTTTCTGATGATGTAAAAGAAACGATTAAAAGCATCAAAAAAATAAATGTTGTATTTCTTAAAAAAACAGAAGAAAATGAAACTGTTTATGAAACTGAAAAAGCAACTTTAAAAAATCTTTTTAAAGATAATAAGGATTACAAAACATTATCATCTATGAAAATGAAAGGAATGAACGTGAATCTGTATTATTCTGGAGAAACAGATTCAATTGATGAAATTGTTGCTTTTGGTTATAGTCAAGAACTTGGAGTAGGTGTTGCAAGGTTATTGGGTGAAAACATGAATCCTACAAAAATTATGGAAGTGGTTAGTGATATGAATATGGATCTAGACAATTTAGGAGGTCTTAGCGCCATTTTTAAAGGAAAATAAAACGTAAAAATTTGCATAAAAAAAGGAGGGAAATCTTATTGATTTCTCTCTTTTTTTATGCTTTGTATTTTTTGTAATAATTCTGATGTTTTTAAATTAATTAATTATAATTATTTCATTTTTTTAAAATATTGTTTTATAATAAAACTAATATTTTATTGATTTTTGAAGGTTTAAAAGCTTGGTATTTAGGTTTATGTATTTTTTTGTATATTTAGAATATCAACCAAAAACTTAAAACCATGAAAAATTATGCAACACTTTTTGCCTTATTTTTTTCTGTAATGATTATTTCTGCTCAGAAAAAATTACCAGAACCTAAAACTGATACTTATACTTTAAGCCGATATTACCCTAAAGGAGATGGTTATATTTTAAGCAATTTAAATTTTAAATCTAAAGTAGTTTTAAAACAGCCAGGAAGAGATAAATATGCTTGGGGTGCTGTTGTTTATCATAAACATAATGATATGAGTGTGGATGGGTATATTTACAAAGGTATAACCTATTCAGCAAATGAATTGTTAAGTGAATTTAATATTAATTCAAATAGTCTAAATTCAGGAGTTTTTTTAAGAATAAAAGTAGTTTTTAACAATGGAAAAAATTACTCATCTTCAGTTGGAGCAGTTGGAGCTCATCATACTTTTGATTATGTTGATAATGATGAAAATACCAACTTCGGTTTAAGTAGTATTTCTATTGTAAATAATCCTAAAGGTATATATATTGAAGGAACAATTAAAAGAGAGTTAGCAATTAGAGAGCAAAAAAGAAAAAATGAAGAGTTAAGAAAAAAAGAAGAGGAACGATTAAGAGTAGAAGCAGAGAATAAAAAAATAGAAGAAGAAAGATTAATGGCTGAAGCTCAAAAAATAGATGAGGAAAGGTTAAAAAAACTTGAAATAGAAAAAAAGAAAAATGAATCTCGAGAGGAAAAATTGGAGGAAATTAAAAAAGAAGCAAATAGGCAAGCTGAAATAGAGGCGAATGAAAGAAAGGAAGAATTAAGATTAAAAAAAGAAGCCATAGATCGAAATCTTGAAATAGAAAAAAAACGAATAGAAAAAGAATCTGCAGACAATGCAGCTGTTAGAAGAAGGCTTGCAGAGAGAAGAAAAGAAGAGGAAGCAAGAAAAAAGAGAGAATTTGAAAAAAGCAGGAAAAAAGTAGAAAAATCTTTAGGAACTGCATTCTCTTCTGGAATAACATCTTTAGTTAATGGTGGAGGGTCTTTAAAATTTGTGTATGGAATTAGAACTGTAGAAGGAGATGAACCTATAAGAAGTCCTTTAGGTGCTTCTACTCTAGAAGTTGGTTCAGGTTTTGGGAGAATTGGTGTGTCTGTTGGGTATAGTTTAGTAGATAACCAAGATGAGTTAAATACGGATACTGATAATCGAAGAGAAAGAGCTTCTGGAGGTACTTGGGCTTTTGGATTGGATGTAACAATCTTCAAGTTTAAATTTTTAAATAGCGATGCTGATTTTGGAATTAATGGAGAGTATGGTTTTGGAAATTTAGATTTTGAAGTGACTTCTTCCTCAAGTGATTTTAACATAGAATATGCTACGGGTTTTTATGGAGTTGGAGCACAATTAAAGTTTTTAAATTTTCTTTATGTTACGTATGGTTATGGGAAATATACAACCGAAGAAACGAGAATTAGCACCAGTACTAATGTTTTAGATCCAGTTGATGGTTTTTATACAAAACTTGGTTTTGGAGTTAAATATGATTTTGGATATTAGAAAACAAAATGAATAATTTAATTTTATCCAAACTTTATATTTCAATTCAAAACATAAAAAAAAGAGGGAAATCTTATTGATTTCCCTCTTTTTTTTATGCTTTGTATTTCTTATTATAATTCTAAAGAAACACCAAAAATAATTTGATTTGTTCTATTGTCAACTCTTTGTGTATTTGTAAATTTTGCTTCGTTTTCAGACAAACCTCTTTCCCATCTAACATCTAGACCTAGTTTACCAAATTCTACACCAGCACCAAATTGTACACCCACAGAAAACTTATCAAACTCATCTGAAGATAAGTCTCCAAAGCTAATATTATCATCTAAAATATATTGAAAAGAAGGACCAACAAAAGCATTTGCAAAACCTAAAAACTTTTTTCCTATTAATACAGGAACATCAATTTTTTTGAATGAATAATCGTCACTTCCACTAGCTTGTTCAAATTCAGTTTTCACTTCTGTATATACAATTTCTGGCCTTAAGTATAATCCTAAAATAGGTATATTACCTCTAAACCACAAACCTGCATGAAAACCAGTTTTAGCACTTGCGCCATCTGCAAGAATATCATTGGATGCATTTTTAAAAGACTCTTTACCATTGTTGTTATAGTTAATTCCTCCTTTAATACCAAAATCTACTTGAGCATTCGTAAATTGACTTATTCCAAAAGCCAACACAAAAAATAATACTATTTTTTTCATAATTATTTGATTTAAGTTATTTTTAGTAGAACGCTATTATTTTCTAGAAATTACTTTTTTAACTGCTTTTATTACAGCATCAGCATCTAAACCATACTTTTTCATTAATTGTTCTGGAGTTCCAGATTCACCAAAAGTATCATTAGTTCCCACAAATTCTTGAACTGTTGGTGCATTTAAAGATAATGTTCTTGCAACACTTTCTCCTAAACCACCAATAATGTTATGTTCTTCTGCAGTAACAATACAACCTGTTTTTGCAACAGATTTTAAGATGATTTCTTCATCTAAAGGTTTAATTGTATGAATGTTTATTACTTCTACAGAAATCCCTTCAGCTTCTAATTGTTCTGCTGCTTGTAAAGATTCCCAAACTAAATGACCAGTTGCAACAATTGTTACATCTGTTCCTTCTGTTAATAAAATTCCTTTTCCAATTTCAAATTTAGCATCTGCTGGCATAAAAACTGGCACTTTTGGTCTTCCAAAACGTAAGTAAACTGGTCCATCAAATTCTGCAATTGCAATTGTAGCTGCTTTGGTTTGGTTATAATCACAAGGATTTATAACTGTCATTCCTGGCAACATTTTCATTAAACCAATATCTTCTAGGATTTGGTGTGTTGCACCATCTTCACCTAAAGTAACTCCTGCATGAGATGCACAAATTTTTACGTTTTTACCAGAATAAGCAACAGATTGACGAATTTGATCATACACTCTTCCTGTAGAAAAATTAGCAAAAGTTCCTGTAAAAGGAATTTTTCCTCCAATGGTTAAACCAGCTGCAATACCAATCATATTTGCTTCTGCAATACCAATTTGAAAAAATCTTTCAGGATTTTCTTTTATAAATTGATCCATTTTTAAAGAACCAATTAAATCTGCACATAAAGCAACAACATTTGGATTTGTTCTCCCTAATTCTGTTAGTCCATCACCAAAACCTGAACGTGTATCTTTCTTTTCTGTGAATGTGTATTTCATTATTGTAAATATATAATTTATAAAATTTGCGTAAAAATAAACTTTTATTTCTCTTTAATGAAGATAAAAGAGATTTTAGCGTAAAGATTTTTGAACAAAGAAAAATATCCAATAAAAATTGTTAATTTGATTATAAAAAAGGGATTTCCTTATAATTTCATTAACGAATCATATAATTTATGAACAGGCAAACCAACTACGTTAAAATAACTTCCTTCAATTTTATCGATTGCAATAAAACCAATCCATTCTTGAATTCCATAAGCACCAGCTTTATCAAAAGGTTTATAATTTTTGATGTAATAATTTATTTCGTCATCAGAAATTTCTTTAAAATAAACCGAAGTTACATCACTTATAATCTTTTGAAAATTG
Source organism: uncultured Polaribacter sp. (assembly GCA_963977615.1). GTDB lineage: Bacteria > Bacteroidota > Bacteroidia > Flavobacteriales > Flavobacteriaceae > Polaribacter. The sequence goes on from CAXBPL010000016.1 coordinate 9,626, forward strand.
TTGTTTTTTATACTGATAGATGAAATTACCTCATGTTTTTTTCCTGATAAAGATTGTAGCATTTTAAAAGCATCAGCTTCATCTTTTGGTTTTCCTAAAGCTTCGTTTTCTAGCCAAACAATGGTGTCTGAAGTAATTAAAAGATCTTTATCAGATAAATTTGTAAATGCTTTCGATTTTAAATCGGCTAAAAACTCAGTAATTTCTGTTCCTTTTAATTCTTTAGGATAAATTTCTTCAACTTCTTTCAATTGAATTGTAAAATCGAGATTTAAATCTTTAAAAAACTGTTGTCTTCTTGGAGATTTAGAAGCTAAAATTATATGATAATTTTTAAGTTTTTCTTTGAGCATAGAGAATATTAAGTATTAAATTTCTTTTTAATTCTGTCTAAATCACGCTTATTGTCTCTATCTTTTATCACATTTCGTTTGTCATGTGTTTGCTTCCCTTTTGCTAAAGCAATTTCTAACTTCGCAAAACCTCTATCGTTTATAAAAAGTTTTAGAGGTACAATAGTGTTTCCTTTTGCTTCTACATCCTTTTTTAAACTACGTAATTCACGTTTGTTCATTAATAATCTACGTTCGCTTTTTGGTTTATGATTAAAATGATGGCCAAACATATATTCTTGAATGTACATATTTACAATAAACAATTCTCCACGATCATTAAATTCACAAAAACTTTCTGTAATTCTTGCCTGACTTAGTCTTATAGATTTTATTTCGGTTCCTGTTAACTGAATTCCAGCAACAAATTTGTCTAGAATTTCAAATTCGAAACGCGCTTTTTTATTCTGTATGTTAATTTTTTTCTGCAACGTTAAATTGTTTTTTTATGATGATTTATGTTATAGAAAAACATAAAATATCGATAAATTTTAAGTTTATAATCAATTTAACAAAGATACATTTTTACATTCAAGAAAGAAATGTAATTTTGAAATCTATTTTCGACCAACCAAAAAAAACTTTAATGAAATATTTAGTATTCCTTTTTTCTATTCTTTTATTTTCTTGCTCATCAGCAGACAAAAAATTAACAGCACAACAAATTATTGACAAAACTATAAACGCTTCTGGTACAGATAAAGTTGAAAATTCAGAGATTACGTTCAGTTTTAGAGATTTGAATTATGTAGCCATCAGAGAAAATGGAAAATTTGAATTATCTAGAGAAATAGATACGATTAAGGAAGTTTTAACCAATGACGGTTTTAAGCGTTTTGTAAATGGAAATGAAGCTGAAATTGATGAAGAAATGAGTCAAAGAATTACAAATTCAATCAATTCTGTACATTATTTTTCTGTGTTGCCTTTTGGTTTGAATGATAAAGCTGTTCGTAAAAAACTACTGCCATCAACAAGTATAAAAGGCAAAGAATATTATAAGGTTGAAGTTTCTTTTGTAGAAAATGGAGGAGGAGAGGACTTTGAAGATATTTTTATTTATTGGATAGGAAAGCAAGATTTTTTAATTGATTATTTAGCCTATTCATATCATACAAATGGAGGTGGAAAACGTTTTAGAGTTTTAAAAGAACAATGCAATAGAAACGGAATTCGTTTTGTGGATTATCAGAATTACAAACCTTTAACTAAAGAAATAAAGCTAAATAATTTAGATGAAGCTTTTGAAAAAAATCAACTTAAAATAATCTCAGAAATTGTTCTGGAAGATATTAAGGTTGAGTTTTTAAACTAGTTTTTTTTGGAGCTATTTCCAGCTTGGAATTTATCTTGAGCGCAGTCGAAAGGTTTCAATCTGGGCTAAACTAGTTTGCCAATTTTTGGTTTTAAAGAAAGCAATTATTTCTCTATTTTCTCAACAGAACTTGTTTTATCATCACCAGAAATAGTTACTTTATATAAACTTGCATTGTCATGATCGTCCATATTTTCATATTTCTTTTCGCCCAAAATTTCATTAGCAAAAATAGGAGTTGTGTTGCTATGACCAACAACCAAAACTGTTTTTCCTTTTGTATTTGCTTGAAAAACTGAATCGTACATTTTTGAAGGATTGTAGAATTCAATTTCCAAACTTTTACTCATGGCAGTTGGTGTAGCTGTTTGAATGGTTCTATTGTAATTAGTAGAATACACTGCATCTAATTCAATATCCTTAAAATATGTTGCCCATCTTTGTGCTCTTTTTTCGCCTTCATTACTTAAATTCGGGTTGTTATTTGTCTTGTCAAATCTATCTTTTTCTGAATGACGAATTAAATAATAAGTTGTAGTTTCATCAGAAGAACAAGAAACAAGTAGACTAAAAGCAAAGACAAAAAGAAAGAAATATTTTTTCATAAAGTTGAGATTGAATGCCAAATATACTTAAAAAAGAAAAAGTGACACTTTTTCAAGCATCACTTTTTCCAAACGAACTAACCAAACTAAATTATTATAACTCTTCTACCAAATCACTTTGATTTCTAAAAACCAATTTATCATCAAAAGCATCTAGTAAAATAATGCTGTCTGTTGTTATCTTTCCTGATAAAATCTCTTTAGAAAGTTGATTTAACACTTCTTTCTGAATAACTCTTTTTACAGGTCTTGCTCCAAATTCTGGCTGATATCCTTTTTTAGCCAAATAAGTAATAGCTTCATCTGTAGCATCTAAAGTTATTTCTTGTTTGCCAATCATTTTCTTTAAATGCTCAATTTGTAGTTTTACAATTTGAAAAATATCCTTTTCATTTAAAGGCGTAAACATGATTACATCATCAATTCTGTTTAAGAATTCAGGTCTTACAGATTGTTTTAATAATCCCATCACTTCAATTTTAGCCAATTCTGTAACCGCTTCTAAATCTGCTTTTGGATCTGCGAATTTCTCTTGAATAATATGGCTTCCCATATTTGATGTCATGATAATAATCGTGTTTTTAAAATCTGCAACTCTTCCTTTATTATCCGTTAATCTTCCTTCATCTAAAACTTGCAACAATACATTAAAAGTATCTGGATGCGCTTTTTCAATTTCATCTAACAAAACCACAGAATAAGGTCTTCTTCTTACAGCCTCTGTTAATTGTCCACCTTCATCATAACCTACATATCCTGGAGGTGCACCAACCAATCTACTTACAGCGTGTTTTTCTTGATATTCACTCATATCAATCCTGGTCATGGCATTTTCATCATCAAACATATATTCTGCTAATGCTTTTGCTAATTCCGTTTTTCCAACTCCTGTGGTTCCTAAAAACAAGAAACTACCAATTGGTTTATTTGGGTTTTGCAAACCAGCTCTAGATCTTCTCACAGCATCAGAAACTGCAACAATTGCTTCTTCTTGACCCACAACTCTTTTATGCAGTTGCTGTTCTAATTTCAGCAATTTTTCACGTTCAGATTGAATCATTTTAGTAACAGGAACTCCAGTCCATTTTGCTACAACTTCTGCAATATCATCATAGGTTACTTCCTCTTTTATCAACGATTTTTCAGATTGATTTTCTGCCAAAACTTTTTGGAAACCTTCTAAATCTTCTTGAGCTTGTTTAATTTTTCCATATCTAATTTCTGCTACTTTTCCATAATCTCCTTCACGTTCAGCTCTTTCAGCTTCTGCTTTAAAATCTTCTATGGCTGCTTTTGCATTCTGAATATTATCAACAACTTCTTTTTCAGATTTCCATTTTGCGTTCATTTCATTACGCTCTTCTTTCAGATTTGCTAAATCAGAACGTAAAGATTTTAATTTAGCTTCGTCATTTTCACGTTTAATAGCTTCAATTTCAATCTCTAATTGCATCACTTTTCTATCTAAAACATCTAATTCTTCTGGTTTAGAGTTGATTTCCATGCGCAATTTAGCCATAGCTTCATCCATTAAATCGATGGCTTTATCTGGCAAAAATCGGTTTGTAATATATCTTTGAGACAATTCTACAGCACCAATAATGGCTTCATCTTTAATACGAACTTTATGATGTGTTTCATATTTATCTTTAATTCCTCTTAAAATAGAAATTGCACTTTCTGTATCTGGTTCGTTTACTTGAACTTTCTGGAATCTACGTTCTAAAGCTTTGTCTTTTTCAAAATATTTTTGATATTCATCTAAAGTAGTTGCGCCAATTGCACGTAATTCTCCACGAGCCAAAGCAGGTTTTAAAATATTGGCAGCATCCATAGCTCCATTTCCTCCTCCAGCACCAACTAACGTGTGGATTTCATCAATAAAAAGTACAATATCTCCATCTGAAGAAGTTACTTCTTTGATAACTGCTTTTAAACGCTCTTCAAATTCTCCTTTGTATTTTGCACCCGCAATTAGAGCACCCATATCTAAAGAAAAAATTAATTTGTCTTTTAGATTTTCTGGAACATCTCCATCTACAATTCTGTGTGCTAAACCTTCTGCAATTGCAGTTTTACCTGTTCCTGGTTCACCAACCAAAAGCGGATTGTTTTTTGTTCTACGTGATAAAATCTGTAATAATCTACGGATTTCTTCATCTCTACCAATTACAGGATCTAATTTTCCGTTTTTTGCTAATTCGTTTAAATTTTTAGCAAATTTATTTAGCGAATTATACGTTTCTTCTTGAGATTGAGAAGTTACTCTTTCTCCTTTTCTCAATTCTTCTATGGCTGCTTTTAAATGCTTTTCTGTAACTCCTTGGTCTTTTAAAACTTGGGCAATATTACTTTTCGATTTAAAAATAGCCAGAATTAAATGTTCAATAGAAACATAATCATCTTTCATGTTTTTTGCAATCACAGAAGCTTCAGTTAAAGTTTTATTTGCTTCTCTAGAAATCATTAATTCTGCTCCAGAAACTTTTGGCAAACTTTCTAACTGTTTATCAACAATCTGATTTACAATATCAATATTGATGTTTAATTTCTTCAATAAAAAAGGAAGCACGTTTTCATCAACTTGTGTTAAAGCTTTAAATATATGTTCGTTTTCTATTTGATTATGACCAAAACCTTGCGCAATCTGTTGCGCCATTTGTATGGTCTCTTGCGATTTTGTGGTGTAATTATTAAAATTCATTTTCTTTATGTTTTTTTGAAGGATTCTTTAATTCCTTCTGTTGGTTTATATGTTTTACAGTTGATAATTGTCAATAATAATACCAATTGATATTTGCTCATAAAACAAGTCAAATTGTCTTGTTAAGTATTGTTGTTGCTGACTTTTTGACGGGTTAAAGTTTCTTATCTTTGCATTATAAAAACTTAAAATACATAAAATGGGTATATTTAACAGCATGTTTGGAGGTAATAAAGAGGAAAAATCAAAAGAGGAAAAAAAGTCATACTTAAATTGGCTTCCTTTAACATCTTTAGATCAGTTAGAAGAAATTAAAGCGCAATCTAAAACAAACGCAGTTTTAATTTTTAAACATTCTACAAGATGTGGAATTAGTAAAATGGTCATAAGACAGTTTGAGAATTTGTTTACGGAAGAACATCAAAATTTAAAAGTTTATTATTTAGATTTACTAAATTACAGAGATATTTCTACAGAAGCAGGTATAATGTTTCAAGTTATGCACCAATCTCCACAATTAATTGTGGTTAAGAATGAAGTTTCTGTGTATCATGCATCACATTCTGACATCACTGAAACAAATTTAACAAGATTTGTATAGGATAAACTTGCATTAAACCTTATTTAAGTCTTATTTTTGTATTCTAAATTTTTACACTTTTGGCAGATTTAAAAACTTCAGAACCTATTATCGGAAAAGAATTATATGGATATCAACAGGATGCTCTTACAGAGATTTTTCAGCGATTTGATTCCACTCCACAAGATTATCACTTGTTATATCAACTACCAACTGGTGGTGGAAAAACAGTTATATTCTCTGAGATAGTAAGACGTTATATTCAAAAGTTTAACAAAAAAGTGCTGGTTTTAACGCACAGAATTGAATTAAGTAAACAAACTTCTAGAATGTTGAAGGAGTTTGGTGTGAAAAATAAAATAATTAATTCTACAGCAAAATTAGACGACCAAGAGGACTTTAATTGTTTTGTTGCCATGGTTGAAACCTTGAAAAATAGGTTAAATGATGATAAACTTGATATTTCTGATATTGGTTTAGTAATTGTTGATGAGGCACATTACAACTCTTTTACAAAGATTTTTAAATTCTTTCATGATTCTTTTATTTTAGGAGTTACAGCAACACCTTTAAGTTCTAACATTAAATTACCAATGTATGAGAACTATCAAGAATTATTTGTTGGGGAATCTATACAAGATTTAATTGAGAGTAATTATTTAGCAAAAGCAAATTTATATTCTTATAATGTTGGGTTAACTTCTTTAGAAGTTGGTGCAAATGGAGATTATACTGTAAAGTCTTCTGAAGATTTATATACAAATTCAGACATGCTTTCTAAATTAGTTTCGGCTTATGAAGAAACTGCAAAAGGAAAGAAAACTTTAATTTTTAACAACGGTATTAATACTTCTATTCAAGTATTTCATGCGTTTAAAAAAGCGGGGTATCCAATTGCACATTTAGATAATACCAACACAAGAAAAGAAAGAGAACTTATTTTAAAATGGTTTCATAAAACACCAGGAGCAATTATTACTTCTGTAAGTATCTTAACCACTGGTTTTGATGAGCCAAGTATTGAGGCTATTATTCTAAACAGAGCAACAAAATCGTTGACTTTATATTACCAAATGATTGGTCGTGGTTCTCGTATTTATAATAACACAAACACGTTTGATGTTATTGATTTAGGGAATAACTTTCACAGATTTGGTCCTTGGGGAGCAGATTTAGATTGGCAGAAAATGTTTAGAGCACCAGATTATTATCTGAATGCTATTTTATCTGACGAAGAAATTGAAAGTACTTTTAGATACGAATTACCTGCAGATGTTAAAAAGGAGTTTGCAAAGTCTAAAGATACTTATTTCGATATGAAAAAAGTATATATTGATACCATTCGTTCTGGAGAATCCTCTAAACGTGTCTTAGAGAAATCAATTGTTCATCATGCTAAAATGTGTATAGAAAATAGCGAAGATGTTTTTGATGCGCTAATTTTAGCAAAAATGCTAGGAGAGGAGATTGATGACAGAATTAATAGATATGCAAAATGTATTTCTAAAAGCACACATAACTTTGTTACTTGGTTAAAAGACGATTACAGGAAGAAATTAAATACCTATTTAAGAGAAAACTTCGACGAAGACTTTGAAGAAATTCATGGATTCCCTCCTGAAGAGTAGTATTTATAGTAAAAAAAAAAAGTGAAAATATTTTTCACTTTTTTTTTTGATTTGTATTTTGTATTGATAAATATTTTACATTTGATTTAATTATTAAAATTAAAATGTTTAATTTTTCTTATTTCGATAGTAGTTATTTCTTGGAGGTATATGATTATAAAGCATTTTGGAAATGCGACGAAAAAATTAAGGTATCTCCATTTTCTCTTCCACAAAAGTTGCTGCTTTTTTCAAAGCTGCATGTTATTTACTTGAAAATATTACAGTGATAAATCTTTTTTAGGGTTGTCTTTTCTATTCTAAATCATTAAGTTTGTTTTAGTTTAGTTTTTATATCATTTAATAATTTAATAAATAATAGTGAATACAAAGTATATAGATTTAATCGAACAAACATTCGACTTTCCACAAGAAGAATTTAAAACAGAAAATAATAAATTATTTTGGCATGGTATCAATTTAATGGAATTAACAGCTGAGTATGGGGCTCCATTAAAATTTACGTACTTACCAAAAATATCAGAAAATATCAAGAAAGCAAAAGGTTGGTTCCAAAATGCTATTGATAAACATGATTATAAAGGAAAATACTTTTATAGTTATTGTACAAAAAGTTCTCATTTTAAACATATTTTAAATGAAGCTTTAAATAACGACATTCATATAGAAACATCCTCTGCTTTTGATATTGATATTGTAAACAATCTTAAAAAAGAAGGCAAAATAAAAGATGATACGTATGTGATTTGTAATGGTTTTAAAAGAGACCAATACGTAAAAAACATCGGAAATTTAATTGAGTCTGGTCATAAAAATTGTATTCCAATTATCGATAATTTCGAGGAAATGGCTTTGATTCAAGAAGAGACTAAAAAGAAGTTTAAAGTTGGGATTAGAATTGCATCTGAAGAAGAACCTAAATTTGAATTTTATACTTCTAGATTAGGAATTGGCTATAAAAACATCGTTTCTTTTTACGAAAGAGAAATTGCAAAAAATAAGCAGGTAGAATTAAAAATGTTGCACTTTTTTATCAATACTGGTATTAAAGACAATGCTTATTATTGGAACGAATTGATGAAATGTTTAAAAGTTTACATCAACTTAAAAAAAGTATGCCCAACATTAGATAGTTTAAATATTGGTGGTGGTTTTCCTATCAAAAATTCATTAGCATTTGACTATGATTATGAGTATATGATTGATGAAATCGTAAATCAAATTAAAGATGCTTGTGAAAACGCAGAAGTAGATGTACCAAACATTTATACTGAATTTGGGAGTTTTACTGTTGGTGAATCTGGAGCCGCTATTTACGAGGTTTTATATCAAAAGAAACAAAATGATAGAGAGCTTTGGAACATGATTAACTCATCTTTCATTACAACTTTACCAGATTCTTGGGCAATTAATAAACGTTTTATAATGTTGCCTTTAAACAAATGGAATCTTAAATATGAGCGTGTTTTATTAGGTGGTTTAACCTGTGATAGTGATGATTATTACAATTCAGAACAACACATTAATGGTATTTATTTACCTGTTTATGAAAAAGATAAACCATTATATATTGGCTTTTTCAATACAGGTGCTTATCAAGAATCTATTGGTGGTTTTGGTGGTTTGCAACACTGTTTAATTCCACATCCTAAACATCTTATTATTGATAGAGATGAAAATGGGGAATTAAAAATAAAACTATTTAAAGAACAGCAAAAAAGTAGCGAATTATTATCAATATTAGGATATTAACATAAAAAAATACAAAGGTTTAACTTCTTTGATTATAAACAATAAAATGAACACAAATAAAACGTATGCAGGTATTCCACAAGAATTTGGAAACCTATCAACATCAAAAATTGTAATTATTCCTGTTCCTTATGATGGAACAAGTACTTGGCAAAAAGGTTCTGATAAAGGACCAAAAGCTTTTTTAGAGGCGTCTGAAAATATGGAATTATATGATATTGAAACCGATTCTGAAGTTTACAAAGAAGGTGTTTACTTATCTGAACCAGTTACAGAAAATTCTTCACCAGAAGCAATGGTGGAAGCTGTGCATCAAGAAACAAAAAAGTACATTAACAGAAATAAGTTTGTAACTGTTTTTGGTGGTGAGCATTCAATTTCTATTGGAACTATTAGAGCGTTTAACGAATGTTTTAGCGATTTAACAGTGTTACATATAGATGCGCATGCAGATTTACGTAAAGAATATGAAGGCTCAAAATGCAACCACGCTTGTGCAGTGTATGAAGCAAATTCTACAACTAATTTAGTGCAAGTTGGTATTAGAAGTATGGATATTTCTGAAAAAAGAAGTATGAATCTTGACAAAGTTTTCTTTGCTCATGACATGGCTGTAAACGAAGGTTGGATAGATGACGTTGTAGATCAATTAAGCACAAACGTATTTATTACGTTCGATTTAGATGCTCTTGATCCATCAATTATGCCAAGTACAGGAACTCCAGAACCAGGAGGATTATTCTATTATGAAACTTTAGAATTCTTAAAAACTGTTTTTGAGCAAAAAAATGTAGTTGGTTTTGATATGGTTGAATTGTGTCCAAAAGAAAGTGAAAAATCATCGGACTTTTTAGCTGCAAAATTATTCTACAAAATGTTGAGTTATAAGTTTGCTTCTAATGATGATTCTTATGATAATTCAGATGATAAAAATGCTGATAATCCATTTAGCAAATTATCGAAATTTAAAAATGATGACGACGATTTTTAGTCAATTATAAATGATAAAAACAATTGAAAATATAGACTTGCAGTACTTGACTATTGATGATTATCAAGAGTTAAAACAAGCAATGATTGAGATTTACACCAGTATGGAAAATACGTACTGGGAAGAATCTCAAATACAATCTTTAATTACAAAATTTCCAGAAGGTCAGATTGTTATAAAAATTAACGGGCAATTAGCTGGTTGTGCTTTATCAATCATGGTTGATTATGATAAATTTGATGAAACACATACGTATGAAGATATTACAGGAAATTTTACCTTTAGCACACATGATGCAGAAGGAGATGTTTTATATGGAATAGATGTTTTTATAAAAAAAGAATTTAGAGGTTTACGTTTAGGAAGACGTTTGTACGATTACCGAAAAGAAATCTGTGAAACGCTAAATTTAAAAGGAATTGTTTTTGGAGGTAGAATGCCAAACTATCATAAGTTTGCTGCAGAAATATCGCCTAAAGAATATTTAGAGCGCGTAAAACGTAAAGAAATTTACGATCCTGTTTTAAATTTCCAAATCTCTAACGATTTTCATCCCTCTAAAATTTTAAAAGGATATTTAGAAGGTGATGCAAATTCGGGCGAATTCGCAGTTTTATTAGAATGGGATAATATTTATTATCAGAAAAAATCTAAAAAAGCAGCCACTAAAAAAACAGTGGTTCGTTTAGGATTAATTCAATGGCAAATGCGTTTGTACAAAGATTTGGACGAACTAATGGAGCAAGCTGAGTTTTTTGTAGATTCTGTTTCTGCTTACAGATCAGATTTTGCATTATTCCCTGAGTTTTTTAACGCGCCTTTAATGGCAGAGTTCAATCATTTGCCAGAATCGCAAGCAATTAGAGAGTTAGCAAAATTTACTCCAGAAGTTGTAGATCGTTTTTCTAAATTGGCAATTTCTTACAACATCAATATTATTACTGGTAGTATGCCAGAAATTAAAGGAGATTTACTGTATAATGTTGGTTATATTTGTAAAAGAGATGGTACAAAAGAACGTTACGAAAAATTACACGTTACTCCAGATGAAGCAAAAATTTGGGGAATGCAAGGTGGAAATGAGTTAAAAACATTCGACACAGATTGTGGTAAAATTGGTGTTCTAATTTGTTACGATTCAGAGTTTCCAGAATTAAGTAGATTGTTAGCAGATGAAGGTATGGATATTTTGTTTATCCCTTTTTTAACAGATACTCAAAATGGCTACTCAAGAGTAAGGCATTGTGCACAAGCAAGAGCTATTGAAAACGAGTGTTATGTAGCAATTGCAGGAAGTGTTGGTAATTTACCAAAAGTAAATAATATGGATATTCAGTATGCACAATCTATGGTATTTACGCCTTGTGATTTTTCTTTTCCAGCAAATGGAATAAAAGCAGAAGCAACCACAAATACAGAAATGATTTTAATTGCTGATGTTGATTTAGATTTGCTAAAAGATTTGAACCAATTTGGAAGTGTACGTAATTTAAAAGACAGAAGAACAGATATTTTTGAAGTAAGAAAAGTATCAAAAAAATAAAAAGACATGAGTAAACCAATTACAAATTTTATTGAAAAATACTTTTTACACTTTAATGCAGCAGCTTTAGTAGATGCAGCAAAAGGGTATGAAGATCAGTTAAAAAAAGGAAACAAAATGTTAGTTTCTTTGGCTGGTGCAATGAGTACAGCAGAATTAGGGAAGATTTTTGCAGAAATGATTCGTAAAGATAAAGTGCAAATTATTTCTTGTACTGGTGCAAATTTAGAAGAAGATGTGATGAATTTAGTAGCACATTCTCACTACAAAAGAGTTCCTAACTATAGAGATTTAACACCTCAAGATGAATGGGATTTATTAGAGAAGGGCTTAAATAGAGTTACTGATACGTGTATTCCTGAAGAAGAAGCTTTTAGAAGAATTCAAGAACATATTGTAAAAATATGGAAAGATGCAGAAGCTAAAGGAGAACGTTATTTGCCACATGAATACATGTACAAATTATTGTTATCTGGAGTTTTAGAGCAGTATTATGAAATAGACATCAAAGATTCTTGGATGTATGCAGCAGCAGAAAAAAACTTACCAATAATCTGTCCTGGTTGGGAAGATTCTACCATGGGTAATATTTTTGCTTCTTATGTTATGAAAGGTGAGTTGAAAGCAACTACCATGAAATCTGGAATTGAATACATGACATTTTTAGCAGATTGGTATACAGATAATGTAGGTTCAGGAATTGGATTTTTCCAAATAGGTGGAGGAATTGCAGGAGATTTTCCAATTTGTGTAGTACCAATGTTATACCAAGATATGGAAAGAACAGATACACCTTTTTGGAGTTATTTCTGTCAGATTTCAGATTCTACTACAAGTTATGGTTCGTATTCTGGAGCAGTTCCAAATGAGAAAATTACTTGGGGAAAACTAGATATTAACACACCAAAGTTTATTATTGAAAGTGATGCAACTATTGTAGCACCTTTAATATTTGCTTACCTTTTAGAAATGTAATTATTATGAAAAGAATAATTGTAGAATACGCAAAATTAACAACGGACATATTAGATATGTTAATTGAAAAATATCCTGATGGATATGATTATAGTGATGTTATTTCCTTTAAAAACTCAAAAGGAGAAACCGTAAAAGCTATTGAAGTTAAAACTGAAGACACTATTTATTTAGTGAAAATTAGTGAGCGTTTAGAAAATGCCATGGAAGAATATGCAGATGATGAAGACTTCTTTGAAGATAATGACGATTTTGATGCAAATTTACCTGATGACGATGATGAGGATTAAATCCTTATAAACAGTATATATAAAAATAGCTCTGAATTTTCAGAGCTATTTTTTTTTGATTCAAATTAATCTAAATGGATAGATGTATACTTTTCAATAGCTTTTTTTAGGCTTTCAGAAAGTGTTTTTAACCAGTTTAAATGATTAGAGATTAAATAGGCTTCTTGAAGCTGATGTAACGTTTCTGTATCCAATTCCTTATTCCCTTTTTTGATGTTTTCATCTCTTAAATTTGATAGTTTTTTATAGGTGTCAAATAACTTGTCATGAGCATCTTCATTCTTTTCTGCATCAATATTTTTATCAATTTGTATGCGTTCTAAAATATCAGAAGACAATTGCAAGTTTCCAGAAATTTTATGAATTAGTTGTTTAAAATTTTCAGAAGCAGGTGTTGTTCTATGGTTGATGATAAAATTACCAATGGCAGCAATTGCAGAAATCATAGTTTGATTAATCGTTACAATCTCATAAATCAATTGAAATTCTTTTTGTTTTGATTTAGGATCTTGTGTTAATCTTTGAAAAGATGCATTCAAATTACTCACTGCAAGAAATGCATCTTTCCTTGCCAAGTTGTAATCAAGTTTTTGCGCTTTTGGATTCTCATATAATACCTGTGCTGCTAAAAGATATTTTTTATTCATCTTTAAAGCATTTAAAACAATTTGACTCAAATTATCGGCTTCCCAAGTTGGTAAAATTATATAATTGGCAACCACAGCAATAATAGCTCCAATAACGGTATCTAATATACGATATTGAATCACCTCAAAAGCATTTGGGTTTATAAAGGAGTATAAAAAAATAATACTAATGGTTACAAATGCAGCTGCAGATTTATAATTTTGCTGAATTAAAGAAAAAGATAAAACCAAAGAAATAAAAGCCAACACTGCATATACTATTTCATTTTGAGTCAATAAAACAATACAAAAAGCAATGATAGCACCAATAATTGTTCCGATAACTCTGTCTTTTGAGCGCTCTTTTGTCAAACCATAATTAGGTCTCATAATTACAATTACAGTCAACATAATCCAATAAGCATTTTGGATTTCTAAAGTATATCCTAAAAGATAGGTAAAGACAATTGCAATTGTAAGTCGTAGAGAATGTCTAAACATTTTAGATTTTAGACTTAAGTTTTGCGTTAAAACATTCCATCTATATTCTTGCAACGTTAAAAACTGACTTGAATCTTCTCTTTTTAAAGATATTTTAGAGGCATCATGAACATTTGCAATGACTCTTCTTATGGTTCTAATTTCTTGTAATAATTGCTCTTGATAATCATACAAGTTTCTTAATATCAAAGCACCTTCTCTAGCTTCTGGCAATTTAAACGTATCCACATAACTATCAATAGAGTCGTTGGCTTTTGATAAAGCCGTTAATAAGGTTTCTTTATTCGGTATTTTTTTATTTTGAATTAATAAGTCTGATAAAAGGATCATATGGTTTCCCATTACTTTATTCAAGTTTTTTGAAGCCTTTAAAAAGTTTTTTCGATTTCCAAAAATTTCATCAATCAGGTTATAATCTAAATGTTCTGCTTCTATAAGTTCAAATATATTGATGGTAGAAACTAGAATAAGCAACTGTTTTTCTTCAAAACGAGATCTTCCAGAACGTTTTCTAGCAGTCAATAATATTTCTCTTAAGGTTTCATGCTTTTCATTAATTTGAATTTGAATTGCCAAGGTTTCTTTAAAAATTTCATCACGATTCGTTTTCTTCGTTAATAATTTTGCTCTCAATTTTAAATAAGTTCCTAAAAGAGACAATGTATCTGCCAATAATTGATTCTGCTCTCTTTTTGGAGCCAATTGCTGAATTACAAGAGATACCACTAAATACCAAAAACCACCAATCGCAGAAAAGAGCACTTGCATAAAAATAGCTTGTGCTGTATCTTTTTGCACTGCAAATGAAATAACCATGGCTAACAAACCAGAAAAAGAGACTAAAGAAGCTCTAAATCCATACACAGAAATGAGGGAAATTAAAAATGAAATTATAGCAATTGCAAATAATAGAAAAACTAAAAATGGTTTTAAAAATAAGATGGTTGCAGTGATGGTACTTGTTAAAGCGATGCTAATTAGAATCGCATTTATTTTACGTTTTTTACTTCCTGGTATATCACCAGACGAATTTAAAATCACCCCAACAGCAACAGCTGGCGCAAATTCAGAATATCCTAAGAAATATAAAATTGCAAAAGGAATTGCAATGGCAATGCCTAACTTAATTCCTCGATCGAAATCAGTTTTTTTTAGAAATAGCCTTAATTCTTTAATTTTGTTTTTCAACGTGCTTTGCAATTAGTTTGCAAAGTTAAGGTAATTGATCAGTATTGAGGACTCTTTTTAAAAACATGATATTTTAAAATAGAGTAGGAGTCCACTTTTTACGATTATTAAAATTAAAAAAGAAGACACTTTCTATGTAGTGAAAAGATGATGAGAATTATATAACCTAAATTTTATACGAAATAAAATCAGTTCATTTTTTTAGGTATTCAATTATAAACTCTATTTGTTATATACGGATGTTGGCATTAGTTATTGTTTAATTCAGATGCTATATTGACCCATTTAACTTTCCATTCTTTCTTTAAATGTTCGCCAGTTGTAAAAAAAAGAAACCTATTGTCTGGTGTTACATATGGATTTCCTTGACCCATATGATTGATTTTATTACTCAGTTTTTTCGTGTTTATCCATCCCCCTTTTCCATCATTATAGCTAATCATTAAGTCAAGTTCGTTTCCAATTGAAGCAAAAATTAAATAGTCTTCTTTTGGTGAAACATATGGTGTACATTTTCCAACTTTGGAATTCATTGAGATTGTAGTTTTTTTTGCATTTTCAAATTTATCATTCACTTTTTTTGAATGATAAATATCCATTTCGCTATAATCTAAATTACTTATATGAAAATATAGAGTTTCTGAATTTGTGATTGTTGGATGCGAAACTAATTTGTCTCTTAAGTTTGGGATATCCACATAAATAGGTTCTTTCCATTCTCCATTAACTTTGTCAGATTTCCAAATATGCCAAGTTTCTAAAGTGCCTTTTATATTTGTTGGTCGGGTTGAGCTAAAATAGATAGAATTTCCATCAGGTGAAAAACTCATGCCATGTTCGTTATATTCACTATTAAAAAAGGCTTTCTTTGGTTCAGACCAATTTCCGTTCTTCTTTTTTATTACTAAAACATCAAATTTCTCAAAGTTATTATCCGAAATAGTGTAATAATATTCTTTTAAGTCTGTGCTAAATATTCCCTTATGGATAAGTTTGTTTTTAGGAACTAGATCTTGTTTGAATTCAATAGGTATATTGTTCGGAATTTCGTCGGTTAAGAATTGCATTTTAGTATTATCGTTTTCATTTTTACAACTCAAAAAGACACTTGTAAATAGTAAGATGATTTTGAGTTTGTTCATTCTCTCTAATGTCTAGTCCTGAAACACGGCAACAGGTTAAAATTGAATTAAGCTGAAACTTTATATACCATATTTGGTGTTTTGAAACCTAAAGATAAGTGTAATCTTATTTCGTTGTATAAATTAATTGCATTTTTTGCAGCTCTCTTTGCGTGTGCAACGTTATCAAAGGTTTGGTCGAGATAAAATTTATCTTTTAAGCACTGGTTTTCTTTCTAGGTGTCAGCATTTTATATTTTCTAAGCATAATAATTAAATATCTCAACCAACTTTATTATTGAGCAATAGAATAAAGTTTACAAAGTTCACTCTTGGTGTGTTTACCTATCGTAAGTTCGGCTAAAATATTTATTTTAAAAGGTTCATTGTAATGTCTAATTACTTTGTCATTTCTATACATAATGTTTAAAATTATATAGCCTTATTTTAGGACGGGTCATAATTGTACCCAACCTTTATTTATAAGAATAGTTGCGGGTTTGTTTGCTCCATTTTTCAGGATGAAATCAAAGATAGCAGAAAATCACCAAACTTTGAGTTTAGTTATTAACTGCTATTTTTTATATGCATTGTTACCTGCTGGCTTTACTGGTTGGTATTTTAGTTCTTTACCTTAAATAACATAGTCAATAAATTCTAATCCGCTTATTTTGCAATTTTCAATAGTTAATTTCCATAATTTCAAAAATTCTATCTTCTTTCTCTAGTTTTAATAAGGCAATGTCTCCGACTTTCTTTTCAGTCAGTATTCTTGCAATTGGAGAAACAAATGAGATTTTCCTTTTAGATACATCAGCTTCATCTACACCCACAATTTGATAGTGTTGAAACTTTATTTCATTCCCGATTTTTAAGGTTACCAATGCACCAAATCGAATTACATTTTGCGGTTGCTTGCTTAAGTTTACTATTTTGGCAGTAGAAATTCGGTTATTTAACAATTGTAATTTTGCGTTTATAAAATTAGAGGATATTCGGCTTTCTTTTTCGTTTGAAATGTCAAGATGCTCTCTTTCATTAATCAATTCTTGTTTTTGAGTTAAAAGTTGATCCATACCAACTTGAGTCATGTAGTTTATTACACCTCTAGGCAAATCCGCTCTAGGTGGTACTATCGGTATTTCTTCTTGATCATCTTCTTTAACAAATCCTCTACTCATGGCTTATTTAGTTTTATTACTCTCTTCTTTATTTAAACTTAAAAATTTTAAACCAAGTGCCAAAAGAACAATTGAAATAGGTAGTATCACAATTTCCCATTTCAGGTTATCGATATTCACAAAGACTACCTCAAGAAATTTTACAAAAAGAATAATGACAATGACTTCGGCTAGCACATTTTTTAAATGGCCAATATTTGGTGTTCTAATCCATTTCAACACGTTTTTTTCGTCGTCATCTTTTTTATTTGAAATAAATAAAGTGTAAACACCATGTGCAAAAATGAAAAGTACCAAGGCAATTAAAAACGTATCTAAAGATTTTATAAGATAAGTAGTTGCTATATCTGCAGGATGTAGATGTGCCTTATCTTCTGGAATATAATTGAAGATGACAACTCTAAATGCATTAATGGTTTTTAAAGCTCCCACAATAAAAAGCAGTAATGAGCCAAGTAGCGAACCGATAATTGCAGTCCAGCTTACATAACGAAATAAATAGAAAATTTTTTTCATGATTATAAGGTAATTAAAATCTTTTATTAAAACTTTGATTAAAACAATAAAACCCCAGACTGTTCTGGGGTTTTATTTAAAATTTAATTGCTATTAATCAATTAAAAGAATCCCATAGGTTTCTTGTCATAAGAGATCAACATGTTTTTTACAACACGATAATGATCTAAAGCCATTTTGTGGTTTTCACGACCAAATCCAGATTCTTTAACACCACCAAAAGGAGCGTGAGCAGGATAGGTATGATATTGGTTTACCCAAACTCTACCAGCTTGAATAGCACGTGGAACTTGGAATAATTCGTGAGCATCACGAGACCAAACACCAGCACCTAATCCATAAGGCGTATCATTTGCAATTGCAATAGCTTCTTCCGTAGAACTAAAAGTTGTTAAAGCTACAACTGGTCCAAAAATTTCTTCTTGAAAAATACGCATCTTGTTATTTCCTTTTAATACGGTAGGTTGAATGTAATATCCTTCAGAAAGTTCCCCTTCATAGTTTCCAGCATCTCCACCAGCTACAACTTCTGCACCTTCTTCTTTTCCTATTTTAATATAGTCCAAGATTTTGTCGTATTGCGGTTTAGAAACTTGAGATCCAATCATTGTTTCTGGATCTAATGGATTTCCTGTTTTAATTGCTTTTAAACGGACTTTCATTTTTTCAATAAAAAGATCAGCAATATCCTCATGTACTAAAATTCGAGATGGAGCAGTACAAATTTCACCTTGATTTAAAGAGAACATTAATGCACCTTCAATAGCTTTACTAAAGAAATCATCATCGTGATCTGCTACAGATGGGAAAAATACGTTTGGAGATTTTCCTCCTAATTCCATTGTTACTGGAATAATGTTTTCTGCTGCGTTATGTAAAACTTTACGACCAGTTTCTGTAGAACCTGTGAAAGAAAGTTTCGCAATACGTTTAGATGTTGCTAATGCTGCACCAGCTTCTGCTCCAAAACCAGTTACAATATTTAATACACCTGCAGGTAAAATGTCACCAATAAGTTCCATTAATGCAATAACACTAGTAGGAGTTTGTTCTGCTGGTTTTACAACTGCTGTACAACCTGCTGCTAAAGCTGGAGCAATTTTCCAAGCTAGCATTAACATTGGGAAATTCCAAGGAATGATTTCACCCACAACACCAATAGGTTCGTGTAATACGATACTCACTGTGTTTTTGTCGTGTTCAGAAATAGTTCCTTCGTCTGCACGAATAACACCAGCGAAATAACGAAAGTGATCAATACAATAAGGAATATCTGCTGCACGAGATTCACGAATAGGTTTTCCATTATCGATAGTCTCTAAAGTTGCTAAGTATTCGAAATTATCTTCCATTACTTGTGCAATCTTTAATAATGCATTACTACGTTCTGTTGCTGAAGAAGTGCTCCAAGAAGGAAACGCATCATGTGCTGCGTCAAGAGCTAGATCGATATCTTCTTGAGTTGAACGTGCAGCTTGCGTAAATACTTTACCATCTACTGGAGATACGTTATCAAAATACTGACCTTTAACAGGTGCTACGAATTTACCTCCAATAAAGTTCCCATATCTTTCTTTGAATACAGGTTTTGTTACATTTGCCATAATTATAAATTTTTAATTTTTATTATTAAATAATGCTTGCCGAAACAAGCATTGTGTAATTACAGTGCAAATGTACATTGGGCTATTACCTTTCTATTTATTGATATGGTTCAATAACTTATGAAAAAAGGTCAATATAAATATTCATGAAGAGTAAATGGGCTAGTGACAATGTAAACAGTTGATTATTAAATTATTGGTGTTGTTCGTTTTTAATTATAAATTTCTGTTGGACTAATTCCAAACTTGTTTTTGAAAGCTATACTAAAGTTAGACAGGTTGTTATAACCAATATCTAAATAAATATCTGAAGCTTTTAATTCGCCTCCTTGCAGCAATTCTTTTGCCTTTTGAAGGCGTTTGTCTTGAAACCATTTTCCAGGAGGTTCCTTGTATTCACTTGTAAAATGACGTTTAAAAGTAGATAAACTCATATTACAGAGAAAGGCAATTTCTTCGATTTTTAAATTGGAGTTCACATTACTCTCTACTACTTTTTTAAATGGTGATATCTCTTTTGAGATTAAGGAATGTAAGTAATATTCGAATTGATTACCGTATTTATTGAGTAGATACAGCATGATTTCTTCAAATTTTAAAACCAATAAGGCATCGCTATAACTATGGTTCGTGAAGGTGCTAGACGATAGGGAGTTTATAAAAGCAGCAATATAGTCGTCGTTTTCAATAACGAAATAGGGAACATCTTCTTTATATGGTTTTATATCATTAGTGTATTTAATTAAAAAATCAGTGAGTTTCTTTTCAGAAAAGAAGAAGAGTTTACAGTAGTAAATTGCTTCAGTATCAAGTAATTCTGTCCATAGCCAATTTCCTTTTTTAAGCAACAATGATTGTTCTTTGTTTACTGCAACCGATGTTCCTGCAAAGTGTACTTGCTTTTTTCCTACTTGAAGAAAGCTAAACATATTCATGCCTAAATTCACCTTGCTTTTAACAACATCGGTGGTCATTTTAAAATCGTAAACAAATAAATCGGGACTTTCTTTTTTGTCTTTAATGTAGAGTTCAGGTATGTTTTCTATTGGCATCTATTTTTTTTTTAGCTTGCTACTAATCTCTTATATAGTAACTCTTAGTACGCATATCCCATAAAACAAATAGGATAAGACACTTTTTATCTTACTGTTATCTTGAAAATATAATTGTTTTTTTAGTGTTTCTTTATAAAAATAAAAATAGGAAAACAATACATACATAAATCGAAATTATAACTATTCTGTTTTAAAGTATCTGAAGACATTGCCTTCTATTTTTGTATAAGGTCAATTTTAATGAGTTGTATGCGTGTAAATTTTTCCATCTTTCATTACAAATACAACATTTTCTATGGTAGTAATAAAATCATGCATTATATCTCCTTTAACAGCTATAATATCTGCGTTTGCTCCAGCTTTGATAGCACCAATTTCATGTTCTTTTCCTAATTGAAAAGCCGAAATGTATGTGCTGGACTGCAAGATATCTAAAGGCTTCATTCCTGCTTCTAAATAATACCTAAACATATCTTTAGATGATTTTCCACGAGATACTTTTATATCTGTATAATTATCGGAACCAGCTACAATAGGAACTCCTTTTTCAATGGCTCTTTGGAGTCTTTTTGTCATTCTATCCATATAGCCATCTATCCAACCCAAATTATTCTCGTTATAATTGGCGAGTTTTGCATAGGTATGCATATACGTTTTGCTATTTTCTGTGGGTACCAGAAAGATTTTCTTTTCTGCCATTTTAACCAAGGTACTATCTGCTAAATTAAACCCATGTTCAATTCCATCAACACCAGCTTCAATAGCATTCCAAGCTGACTGATTTGTAACACAATGAGCTGTAACTTTTAAATGATAAGAGTGAGCTGTGTTTACAATAGACTTCATTTCATCGATGGTTAAATAGGTTTTATTTGGAATATTATCAGCACAAATTTTTATGACATCTACATTTTGATTCACATGGTCGCGTACAGCATTTTTTCCATCTTCGGGACTTGTTATAATTCGATATTCTAAATCTATGATGTTTTGGTGTTTAGGAAGTACGCCATAAACTTGTCCACCATTTGCTGCTAAAATTGGTCCAGAAGCAAAAATACGAGGCCCTTCAATCGTTCCTTCATTAATGGCATCTCTAAGGGCTACATCAAGATATAAACCAGAGTTGCCAAGATCTTTAATACTAGTGATGCCTTCATCTAAATAACTTTTAGCTCTTTTTGCGCCACGAAGTGCTCTCAAAGCATCACTTTCCATAGTTAGTGTATGAATGCTGTGTTCTGCAAAATCTTCATGAGCCTCTTGAGAAAATAGCACATGTGTATGCGCATCAATTAAACCAGGTAGCACTGTATACTCAGTTAAATCGATTACTTCGCTATTTTTAGATACTGATTTAAATTCACTAATAGCAACAATTTTTGTCCCTTGAATTTGTATCAGCTTGTTTTTTAGAAGGATATTGTTTTTACTATCATATAAAAACCCAGCTTTGATATAGGTGTTCTTTTGTTGCCCTATTAATTTTGCTTGAAAGGAAAAAATAATTATAAACAGCAATGAAAGGGTTTTATACATATTCCTTTTTTTTTTAATGGATGCGAATGTTGTTTTGTATAGAAAGTTGCGATTTTGTGAACAAGTAATTTCCATCGGAAATTCAGAAGTTTGCAAAAGAGCAACCAATTTTAATTGATGTTAAATATAGCAATTAATTATACACGACGTTTTTAGCACGTTTTTATTCGTTGTAAATCAGTTCTATAATAGTTTTATCAATCTTTTTACCTTTTTCTTTGTCAATATCTATGATAGTTTCTCTTACTGCTTCAATTCTATGTGGTATTCCAGGGTTGTAATAATATTCGTATACATTCCTGTCTTCAATTTGAAAAACTGCTGTTTTAAGAGCTTTTTTCATTCCCTTATTGCCAAGTTTCATTTGTTTAAAAACTTGTTGAATGATATCTTTAGTGTCATTGGGGTCTAAACTCATTTCTTGTTTCAGTACACAAAAGCCTTCTTCAAAATCTACATCTTCAAAATATAGTTTAGCTTTCGCTTTTATTGGCTTACCTCCAAACATGTTTGGTAATTCTTCATCATAAAGTAAAGGTTTTGTAATATCGTATTCTAAACCCATAGGGAAATGAAAATACTGTAATTCCTTTAAGACCAGTTGTTCAACTCCTTGTTTTGAACTATAAATTTGTTTAAAAGGTTGCATAGCCGTTTTTAAAGCATTTTTACTCTTTTTATCTTTTTCTCCTAAAACTTCAATGATATCATCAATTAAACTGTTCATAGCTACACTAACCTCTTTCCAATTTAAGATTTCAATTAAATCACCCACTTCTGAAGTTTTATATTCAATCTCTGTTATTTTATATTTAGAGAATCTATCTAATAATTTTTCGGGAATCTTATAAGTATTTTCTAAATCATTTTCATAACTCCATTTTATAGTATAAGAATTTTCTGTGGAATCAATAACTTTAAAGTTCGCTATGTAATCTTGCTTTTGGTCTTTCGTTAACTTCCCATCTTTCCATTGTTCTTTTACTTTTGAAATTTTAAAATCATAACTATCTCCAATTGACCAGTAAGAAACAAAAGCAACGTTTGTTGTGTCAATTTGACTATATAAATTTGTGGATACTAATAATATTATAATTAAGCTTAAAATTTTCTTCATTCTCTTGTTTTTTTATGTCTACAAGGTTCTTGTTTAATAATAGTTGAAAGTTTGTATGCAAGCATTTACCGAAGGAAATTCAGACTTTACAAACACACAACGACCTTTGAATTAGCACTAAACCGCTATTATTTTTATATGATGATGCAGAAAGTTATTTAATTCCACATTCCATTTGCTTCTGTCAAAATAATAGGGTTCTTGTCAGTAATCAATATGGTTTGTTCGTGTTGGGTTACATACCCACCTTTGTTTCCAACCAAAGTCCAACCGTCATTTAATTCTACAGCAATCGTAGATTTTGTTGAAATAAAAGTTTCTATGGCTACAGTTGTATTTTTCTTAAAACGTTCCTTGTTACTTTTAACTCGGTAGTTTAATATATTTTCTGGTTCTTCGTGTAAACTTCTACCAACTCCATGACCAGCCAAGTTTTTAATCACTTTAAACCCTGACTTTTTTGCTTCGGTTTCTATTAAATAGCCAATTTCTGATATTTTCACTCCACCTTTAATATTTTGTATGGCTTTGCGTAAAATGTTTTTAGAAGCATCTACCAGAGGTTGATGCTTATGAATGTCTTTTCCGAGGATAAAAGAACCACCATTATCCGACCAAAATCCGTTTAATTCTGCAGAAACATCTATGTTAATTAAATCTCCTTCTTTCAGTATTTTTTTCTCTGAGGGTACACCATGTGCTGCTTCTTTATTTACACTTATACAAGCATAGCCAGGAAATCCATAAGTTTCATAAGGGGCAGATTTAGCTCCATAACGCTTTAAAATTTCACCTCCATATTCATCTAGTTCTTTCGTGGACATACCCACTTTAGCATATTCTATCATTAATTTTAGTGTAGTTCCAACAACTTCACTAATTTTTTTCATTCCTATTAATTCGGCTTCCTTTGTTATTGACATTTCGTTTTTTTTAATTGTTTGCACGGTTTTGGCTAGGATTAGTAGGTAAAGAAAAGAAGCTGAGCCTTTACGAACACGGATTAAGCTGAAGCATTTTTATGGTTTTAATTTTCTTATTCCAAAGCCAAATAAAAAAGATTTGGCGAATTATTAATTATAGAGAAAACTTTGAGCAGACACCAAAATCCGTATTAATTATAGCCTTTATTACGTACTTTCGTTTTTATATTTCTCATGAGTTTCTACTCTAGATAATATTTTTCTTTCTATTTTAAAATTTAACTTACCATATTCATCAACTCCTTCTCTTATACAACTTGCTAAGTTTCTTATAGTTTTTGGTATTGTGCTTTTTTCAATGTTATTTTCTTTTGCTTTTTGAATAATAATCATAGGAATTAAACCAAAAGAGAAACTTAAATCAGGTATTAATCTAATTGTAAAGTTTCGAGCATTATCTAATTTTGCATTATCTTTTTTTGTATTCTTAGGTATTAAATCTTCTATTTTTTTTAAAGATTGACCTTCAATGTAAGCATTCAAAATAGTTTTAAGAGTTTTAAATTTTCCAAGAATAGATTTGAGTGTATCTTTTTCAGAATTAAGTCCAATTGCTTTACATATATGTGTAATCGTGCTGTTTTTCGTGAAAATTTTCTTTAATCTATTTGGGTCTTTCCGAATCCAATCAAAATACCAGTCAACAATTTCTTTTATCGTAAATTGAGAAAAAATATCTAAATCTTCTTGATCTATTGAGTTACCCAATTCTAATATAATATCTGGATCAAGACCTGTCTTGTAGCTAATCTCTTTTGTCCATTTAAGGTCATTGGATAACTGATCCATTTCGTTTCTTCTTTTAAGAAGACCATTAACTTGATTATTAAATGTTTCTTCTTTATCACTATTCTTGGTTTTAAAAGCGTATAAGGAGTTATTCAATAATTTTTTTGTTTCCTGTTCTTCATTTTCTTCTGATCGATATCTAAAAAGGGCATTTGTTTGATTTATATTTAAGGGAAGTGAATCTTCCTGAATGGCATCCAGAAAATATTCAATAGGATCCTCGACAATAAGGCATTGGTCACTTTTGGAAAAAATTTCATTTTTTAATTCCCACCAACGTTGCGAGATGGTCGTTTCATCAATTGTTGTGACTTCACCGGGTATTAATATAACAGCACCTTGAGATGATTGCCCAGCTCTTCCAGCTCTTCCTGCTGCGTTTAATAATTCATGAGGAGGAATTCTTTCTGTTATATTAGTTTCATTATTATATCTATCATCGCCTGCGATAATTACTATTTCTGCAGGTAGATTAATTCCTTGAGCAAGTGTTGCGGTTGCAACCATTGCCATGGAACCATCTTTAGCTTTAAAGTATTCTTCGATTAAATAACGCTCAAGTGGTATCAAAAGGCCATGGTGTACACCAACGTGTTGTCCTTTATCAAAATACGAGTAGTCAAATTCACCTAATTCTAATGTCAAACTTTCTATCTCTGCTTGATGCTGATTTAAAAACCTGTCAAAACAATTTTTACGATCTTCAACTACTGAATTCATTTCTCTTGCTGTAGACATTGCATAAGTAGGTGTACTGACAAATACCAATGTTTTTAATCCTTGTTTAATGAAGTGACTAGCGAGATTAGCAGCCACCTTATTTCTGTTAGAAGTTAAATTCCAATAGTTATTTATACTAAGTAATACATTTGAATCTAATATGTTACCTATGTAATAATCTTGCTCATCAACTGATTCCCAAATTCTTTTCAGGCTAAAAAGGCAGTACGGTTTTGCGTGCAACTCTTTTTTGAGTTTGGAAGACGGGTTTTTAGTATGTTTTTGATTTCTTGTCAGCTTTATTTTTTCTTGTAAGGCTAATATTTCTTTATTTTGATAAGTTAAACAACCATGCAATTGTCGCGTAGGTTTCCATGCAGAATCAAATAATATACATTCACTATTTGTAATTGAAGATACCCATTTAGAAAGTTCTTTACCATTTTCTACCATTGCTGAAATCAGTAAATAATCCGCGTTTGGTATATTTGAGAAAAGTGTCAACAGACAATACATTGCATCTAACGACCTTTTATCTTTAGTTAAGTCAGTCCCATGAATTAAATGAAACTCATCAAAGACAACCAAGCCAATGTTTTTTAAAAAATCTGAATTCATGTTAACTGCTGTTAAACACCTTTCAGGAGTCATTACTAATATTGGCAAAGATGAATCATCCAGTAATTCAGAGTATTCTGAATCCATGTAGACACTACTATTGTTTTGATCTTTAAAAATCGCTTTTAAATTTTTGTTTACTTGGTCTTCTAATGCATGAGTTGGCACTAAATAAATAACGTGTTTTTTAGAAAATAAGCATGAAGCGATTTTTAATTCGGATAACGTGGATTTACCTGCTCCTGTTGGAAGGGTTAAAATAGCAGAGACACCATCATTTAAGAAAGATGTATTTACTGCTTCCATATGGTTCTCCCATAAATATGGACGATCTTTTGCTAAATCGGTTAAAAACTCTTTCCATTCGTCATCATCAATATTAAGAGGCGCAGGGATGTTAATTACCCCTCTTTTTAAAAGCTCTACTTCTAAAGGTTTCAATAGTTTTGCTAAATGAAATGGGCCAGAATAAGTTGTTTTTTGTCCGAATATACTAGATGAGCTAGACAGCTCTATAACAGTATCAAAATAAGAACTATTGCTTATTGCTTTAATACTAGTAGTTGTTAGTTTTTTTGCTAAATCTGTAATACCAAAAGCAAGCTCCCTCCATATTAAATCTATTGCTGTTTCCTCAATATTTGAATTATCAATATCTTTAACAAGAATTGGGTTATTTATAATATTTTCTAATTTACCTTTTGCTAATGCAATTATATAATTAGTGATTTTCTGTTTTATAGGAGATAACTCTTTTGGGATTTTAATTTTTGCTGCAGCTTCAGCAGCATCCGCTTGACTATTACCAATCAAAAACAATAAAATGGCTGATAGCTGGAAAGAAACTTGATTAGTATTAAGTAATTCCCCAAATATGTATTCTTTGTTATATTCGTTTATAGAATGAATTAAGTGGTGAGCTGTTCCTGCTACGAAAGCTATAGATTCAGATTTTTCACTTTCAGGGAATTTAATAATATAGGTCTCTAAATTATAAGCAAGTGTCTCTAAGAATTTGATATTAGAATTAAATTCTGAAGAAGAAAAATTTAGTTCACCATTTGATAATTGTCTTCTAAATGTAACTATGTGAGCATATATTTTGGTTAATTCTCTCGGAAGATTATTTAAATCTATGTCTCTAATTTGAGGTATGGCTTGTATTTTACTCTCAGTAGCTGAATTATACATTAGATGCTTTTTAGTGTGTTTAAATAGTTTATCACTTTTTGCGAAAATTTCTCCATCCAATCTCTTATGTCATCTTTATGCATAGTTGAGGCAGTTCTTCTTGTCGCATCATCATCTAGAACACAAGAATCGTAGCCCTTAAATAATTTTTTTCTTTTTTCTAGCTCTTCATATTTGTCATCTCTATTTATACCAACTCTATATTTTCTCATTTTTTTTGAATACAAATCATTTTGAATAGCCTCTAGCACACTACCATCATCTAGATGTTCTAGTAATGACGATATTCTACTTACTATTTTATTATCCTCTGTACCTTTTTCAAAATCACTAAACTCTTTCCAAATTTTTGGAATTAAAACTCTATGACTCGTTGTGCATTTGTCTTCAGTAATAATTATGTTTTTAATCTTAGCGTCTGAATTCAGAACGATTCCTATTCCGTCAATACCGTGTTGTGCAGGAGCATCATGTGGTTGTTGGCAATAATATATTTCGTCATTTTTTTGAATTACTAAAACTAACCAAGAGATAATTTGAAAAATCCATCCATCTCTTTTTTCAATATCAGATGGCTTATTTAACTTTTTAATTGCCAGATCTATTATTTCATTTGGTATATTGGGTGTTTTTGGAGATAAACGATCTATTATCTTTTTTACATGTGCGTAATGTCCTAATACTACTTTGCCTACGTATTCCGCTAGTAAATTTTCATCTTTAACGGAAAATTCATTATCAATAACTAATGGTGAACAATCACAATCTTTAAAAGCAAAGGGCATATTTATTTTTAATTATTAGTTTAGTTTTTATTTTTGTGCCTTACGTTGTTGTATATTTTTTTTACTTGTATAAGGACCTAATTTAGCAAATACAAAACGAATATAAAACCGCAAAGATTTTCGTAAGTAGGCTAGAACTAGCAATAAATTATATACGGTGTTGCCAGCTGGCTTTTAATCTCTCAAATCAAGAATAACGTTTCCTTGTCCAGCAGAACCAATTCTAACCAAAGAGTCAGTTGTTTTTCCTTTTAAATTTGTCATTATAACTTTACTCCCATTTTGTTTGGAAGCAGAAGCGATTCTTACGAGAGAATCTGTTGTTTTTCCTTTACAATCAATTATTAATCCGCCACCAGCAGAAACAATTCTTACTAAACTATCTGTTGTTTTACTCATTATTGAAATTTATTAATCATTATTTGTAGAAATTGATTTGCATTATGAAAATTATCATTCTGTTGGTCAATTATTCTAAAATCTTTTATTCCGTGAAATAAATTGTTTCTAAACCTGTAAACAATTATTGTTATAGCCAACGCTTTATTTTTAATATCATTTATGTTGCCTGACAAAACATCTCTTACAAACTCCATTCTGTCATTTGTTCTAAAATTAAGATGATTAAATCGATGGTTTGTTTCTCCATTTTTGACATATCTGCTCTTAAAATACTCCAAAATTTCATTAATCTCATTTTCACCAATTTCTATTTCTTGGTAAATATTTTCTGCATTTTCAATTGAAAAGCTTGATTCAAAGACTAGGTTGTCATAGATATTCCATATCAAGGAAAAATCCTTAACATTAGTTAAATCATTGTTTGATAATTGTAATCCGAATTTGTTATTTATCCAATCTGTCATTTTTTTTTTGCTTGCTGTCAACTCCTTATATAGTAACTTTCAATACAACATATCCCCTAAAATTAATCTGATATCCAACTTATTATGTTACTGTTATCTTGTAAATATAATTATTTTTTTTTAGTATTTTTTTATAGAAGTGGAATTAGAAAAACAAGCCATAAAAAACCGAAACAATACAAGTTTTTGTTTTAAAGTAATGGAAGGCATTACCTTCTTTCAAACACTGTTAAGTATTTTAGATTCCTACATTTTGTACTACCTGAAAATAACTATTAAATTACAAGAGAACCTAAATATTTACTGGTTGCTGCAAGGGCTAATTTTGTATTGTGAAAGGTAGCCCATAGGTGTACGGTTTCGCCATAAAAAGACTCCTGAAAACTAAGGACATAGTGTTCCGTTTCTCGCAGACTTTCACCCATAGCATACTCAAAACGTTGTAAAGCAGGCGCGTATGCCACTATTAAAAAAGCATCAGTGGGGTAGGCTAGGCCTTGTGTGCTATTATCATCCCAAGAAACTTGTAGACGATGTGTAGGGAGCATTTGTACAACAGGATTTTCAAAGCCACATAAACCGCCCTTTCCTATTAATACTTTAGCATATTCTAATTGAAAACCAACCGATGTTTGTTGTACAGCTTCTTTCATGTGGTAAGACATGGCATTGTTAAAAGGCGATTTTGAACCTACAGAAGCACCAAAGGTTTCCGTAAGAATATCTTTTATGGGGGTTAAAAACTGTGAGACCCCTTTAAACTTATTTCGTTGTTTTTGTTGCGCAGCACTTGCAGGTTTGGTAGATACAGAAGGTGCAGATCGTAGTACATTTTTACCTCGCCAAGAACTACCAACTACAGTACCAATTTTCCCAGAAAAACCACCCAAAATACCTTGATTCATTGTTGCCATATGCTTGTTTTTTAATGTGTTACCTAGGCTAATATAAGAAAATAAATCAATCAAAAAAAATGCAAAACACTGATTTTTAACACGTAAACATTTAGATTGATTAAGGGTTTGTTCGTGTTTCCTTCGAGGATTCTTCGGGTTTCCCTTGTAAAAACGGGCTTTTTACGAAGAATCCTCGAAGGAATCTAGGAGGAAACTAAACGAAAAGTAGTGGAGAAAAGCACTGTTTTTTTTCTCAAATCTTTATGTTTTTGAAAATTAATGGGTGTTTTTTAGGCAGTATTCTTTTTACAATTCTCCGTTTTAAGATGCTTGTTAAAGAGTAATTTTATAAACAAACAATCCTAAAATTTTTTGATTTTAATAGAGACGAGGTATCGACTAAATAGGTACGCATACATATGTTGGCAATTATAAAGGGAATGTCTCAACTTAATTTGATAATTGATTCTTAATTAACAGTTTATTAACCTTGCTGAAATAAATATTAAACTATCATTGGATTCATAAACTTAGTTTGAAATTTATTTAATGATCAAAAAATCTCTTATACCACTAGTATTATTTTTTATATGTCAAACTCTATTTTCACAAGTAAAAGAAAATATTTACAAACTGAATTCTATAAATAACTTATTAACCGAAAAAGTTAAGAAAATTATTGACAGTAATATTCGGGAAAAACAAACAGTATTTCTCGGAGAAGCTGTTCATTATAGTGGTTCTGATTTTTTAGCTAAGACTGAATTTGTAAAATATCTTGTAAAGGAACATAACTATAAAGATATTGCATTTGAGAGTGATTTTTTTGCATTATTATTTGACCACGATAAACGAAATTTATATACAATGTGGAGTAAAGCAAATCAATGTAAAAAACTTTTTGATTTCCTTGAAAAAAATAAGGTAACAATTTGGGGATTTGATAATAAAATACATACTGTTTATTCTCATCAAAACTTTTCAAAAAAACTAGCAGAAATCTTGATTAAAAATGGAACGATACTCGATAAAGAATTTACAAGATTAATTAAAAACCTCATGGTTTATCAATACAAGAGCAGAAAAAAACTAACTAATAAACAAATTAGATTTTTAAAGGCATACACAAATCAACTATTAGAAAACAATACTATATCATTAAATGTTACTTGGACTCAAATTTTGAATAGCTTAAAAAGTGCAATTGAGCTATATACTGTAAAAGACAACTATTCCGATAAAAAAAGAATTCCCATTCGTGATAAACAAATGGCAAAAAATCTTGATTTTTTAGTAAAACAAAATCCTGATAAAAAATTTCTGGTTTGGCTTGCTAATGGACATATGTCAAAATCTAATGAAGACTGGATGATTGGACAAACAATGGGGCACCAGTTTAGAGAATTAAACCCAAACACTTCTTATCATATTGCATTTGGATCTATGAGACTTCCTCCTAGAGATGAAAAGGACATTCAAAAAGCATTAGAAAGCGATAAAACAATCCTATCATTTCTGCCTTCGATAAATGACAATTATTTTATAGATGCACACCAAATTATCTATAAAAGTGAAGAAATTAAATATTTAGAAATAAATGATCTAAACATTTTTAATAACTTAAGTAAAAAATCAAAACTATTCGCTCATTTTGATGCCCTTGTTTTTATAGCAAATGGAAAAGAAGTGAAGTATGAAAAATAAATTACAGTTGCCAATAACGTGTTTAATTCATTATTAGTTTTCGACAATTTACGAAAATTATTTATGGTATTTAGCTGATTATAAGTAAATTAAATACTATTTTATAGCGTTTTTATGTGAAGAAGATTTAAGTCAGTTTATTTAATTGACAGGTTGTGTTACTGGTTCTTCAAAATCACAAGGAACTTCTTGATAGTTGTCAGTAAAAGGAGCTCCATTTCCATGGTTTGGATTGTAAATAGGAATGTTTACCACCTTTGTACAATCATCTTCGCAGCTGTTTAATGAAATTATAGCCATCAATAAAATGATAGTTGCTATACTTATTTTTGCAATTTTCATAATACTTACTTTTTAAACTTTAAGGATTCAAACGCAATGACGTGTTATTTTTTTAGGTAGGCAAGAGAACAACAATAAATTTTATAGGGTGTTGATGGTCGTTTTATTTTGTAATTTCTAATTTTATAACCAACTACTGTTTTGGTCTTAGTTTTTCTATAATTTGAGTGCTTACCCAAAAAATGTCTACATTCTCATAATTGTCTGAGCCCATATTTCTATTAAAAAAAAGGTATTTTCCATCTGGTGTCACAGTCGCAGAAGCTTCCCAAGCACCTGTGTTTACTTTGTCTCCCAAATTAATGGCATCACCCCACGAACCATCTTTTGTTCGAAAACTAATATAAATATCAGAATCACCATATCCGCCTTCTCTTTTACCATCAAATATAAGATAGGACTCATCTGAAGCGATGAAGGGGTGAAAACTTTTGCCTCCATTAATCTTTTTACTAAGCAGTTTCGGTTCTTCACGTTTTCCATTCACTATCCGTGAATAACGAATATCACCAGTGAAGTCTGATTTGAACTCATCAAAAAAATAGGTCCCTTTAGAAGAAGCTGTAAGACGCATAATGGGTAAGCTGTCAAAAGGAAAGCCAAGTTTTTTTATTTCAGACCAATTTCCGTTATCCAATCGTTCCTTATATCTTTTACCTAAATACATTATTTTACCATCGGGAGAGATAAAGGGTGTTCCCACTCTTAAAGATATAACAGTCTTTTTCCATTGATTATCTTTATTTTGAATAACTACAAATTCTGTTTTTTTATCCTCTTTGGTTTCCCCAATTTCTCTGAGGTAATAGAATTCTTTTAGGTCAGGCGTGAATCCTCCACAATATTCCCAACCTTCTGTTGTAACTATACCAGGAGCGAAAGGTTCAGGTTTTAAACCAGGAGGTTTTTGACCAAGATAAAGACTTTGCTCAGCTGATAAATTATTCTCTTTTGATTTCTTAGTATTACAAGCATTAAATAATACTACAAGCGCCAGTGCTGAAAATATTAGTACGTATTTTCTCATTGTCTCTTTTTTTTAAAAGTATCTACAACGTAATTTTGTATATGATTTACTGCGTTTTTAAGCAACCAATTTAGCAAATAATTACAGATACATAAAGTTCGTTAGTACTTTTGTAAGGATGCTTTTATCAGCAATAAAGTTGATACCCTTTTATAGCACGTTTTTAGCAAAAGTTATTTACTCCTTATTCAAAAAATCAGTTACTAAATTATTCTTTTCAGATTCCATTTCGCAAGTCCAACTGTCTATAAACCATCTTCCATTTTCATAATGAAGTTGAACGCTATTAAGTCCTCTAATATTGGATTCAGTTTTTAGATCAGTTCGTATTTCAAATGCACTCCAAACTTGCGCAATATTTCCAAACTTACTAACTACTCGTTTTAGTTCCTTTTCATAAAAATCCACTTTTGGTGATAATCCAATTGGTATATATTCCGCTTCAAGCGTATGCGATTCTGCTTTTCCATTTTCGTCCAGTCTTGTTATAACAGCATTTTTTGAATGAATATATTTATCTCTTTCAAATTCCCAAGGCTCACTACTTGAACCTGAAACAACATCGTAATATGCATTTATTATTGCATCTACGGATTTTACGTCTTCTGCGTATTTTTCTTTATTCGTTTGTCCGTAAATTGAATTGAAAGCGAAAATTATGCTAATTGATGTAAGTATTATTTTGTTCATATTGCTTGAGTTTTTAATTTTTGCTAACGTTTATGTATTTGGAAAGTTGCGTGTTTGAGTGCGAGGATTTTCCGAAGGAAAATCAGACGTAACAAAAGTGCACGGACTCTGGATTAAGCTCTAAACTAAGCATTATTTTTTTACGGTGTTGGCAACTGGCTTTATTATTTTCCTATTATTGCTGGTAATATATACTCAATCATCATTTTGTCAGCATTAGCGTGGGCACTTGGATTGTTATAAGCAGAAGAAGTAATAACAACAACAAAAGGAATGTCTTTAAAGATGAAAATCTTATTACCTCCATTCCCACTACAAAAAGAGACTTGGTATTCTTTATTATTATATTTATAGGTTTTGTTCCAAAACAAATACCCGTAAGAATCTCCATCAACAGATTGTTTTATTTGTTCATCTAAGCTTTTTTCTACCCATTGTTTGTTTAAAATTTGTTTTCCATTCCAGCGTCCTTTATTTTTGTATAATTGACCATATTTTGCAAAATCAACTGCTCTCAATCTAATTCCACCAGCGGTATTACCCACTTTTTGTGGTGTATACTCCCATTGATAATTTGTAATACCTAGAGGTGTAAATAATTTTTCATCGGCATAAGAAACTAGTCCTTTAGGTACAGATTTATGAATAATATCACCTAAAACGACAACACCTGCTGTAAAATAGGCAAAATCCCCTCCAATTACCTTGTCTTTTTGCATTGGTAAATCAAGCGTGAATTTTACCCAGTTTTTTGTTGGGTACATATTTTCTTCATTTCCGGGACTGTTATAATCGCTATCATCACCAAGAAATCCAGAATTCATAGTTAAAAGAGATTTTAGCGTTACAGAATCTTTTTCCTTACTATAATTTTTATATGATTTTAAATTGTAAAAATCTTTTAATATCGCATTTTCATTTTTTATAAAACTGTCTTCAATTGCAATTCCTAACATTGTAGAAGCTATTGATTTCCCAACAGATCTAGAGTCGTGCAAACTATCTCTAGTTTCACCATTAAAATATTCTTCAATCAAAAGTTTACCTTCTTTGATCACTACAATTCCATTAATGTTCTCAAAACGATCTTCTGCTATTTTTTTATTAAGAGTTTCAATTTTATTACTATCAAAATTATCTTTAGATATTCCCCATCCACTATTGGGTTGTATTTTTTGAATAGGTATGAGACTTTTATCTATTAGTATTTCAGGAACGTCAACAGTAATATTTCCTTTAGCCAAAAGAGCACCGACTTTTAATGTATCTTGTTTTATATAGGGTCTTACTTCTATGCTTAAAGAATGCTTTCCTTCACTAAGGGCATCTTGTCCACCACCAAGTTTCATAAATTTAAGCCACATAAACCAACCCCAATAATCTAATTGTTTTGGTGTTACTAACGGTATTCTGTGATTAAGTTGTTCTGTTTTAAATGTTTTTAATCCTGCTCCTTTGTTTAAATTTTCTACATAAACTATTTCGCCATCTACTAAAAACGAAAATTGAAAACTTCCTTTTTCTAATAGTTGTTCTTCTGTTAGTCTTGGTGCTAGCAATTGAAGACTTTGAATAAGTGGTTTTTCTAGAGTAAAATGAATGTTTAGAAATTCATCTTTATTTAGTGTGAAATCTTTTAAATAATCTTTTGATGTAGTTTGATTTTTTGAAACATCAAGTTTTGTAAAATTCAAATTCTCTATTTCATCCGAATGTGAGTTTTTCGATTTATTATTGCACGATAGTGTTAAACAAGTAATTAATATTAAAAAATAATTTGATTTCATATTTGTAATTTGAAGCAAAAATATATTTTTAAAATAGACCATAATTGTATATAATTAACATTTAAGATATTTGTTTCAATATATTAGTAGGAGTTGTTTTATAAACAGATTTAAAATTAGTAATAAAATGACTTTGGTCATAAAAACCACACTTATAGCAGATTTCTGTCATTGAAAATTTATTTGAAGCTAGTAAGCAGAAAGCTTTATTAAGTTTTAAAAGTCTAATGTAATTCCCTAGCGTTGTGCCAAAATATCTACTAAATTCTCTAGATAAGTGTATTGGATGTATTTCTAAAATTGCACTTAAGTTTTTTAGCGAATAGTCAATATTTTCCTCAAAGAGAAGTTCTTGAAGATTATTCACCCAAATAGGTCTTTTTAAAATTTTATCCTCTGTTTTTTTTATAGATCCAAAAATGTCAATTAAAGATGTTTCAATACTTAAATTAGAGTATTGGTCGTTTATTTTAGACTCAATGAATACTCTGTTCATTAAGTTTTTAATTAAAGGATTCTTTAAGTTGATACTCCCTTCAAAATCTGTTATTTGAATATTGTAATTTGAAAACCATTTTTCATTTAGTTCAATATGAAATCCTCTAGTGTATTCAGGTGGTTTAATATTATAATGTGCATCTTGCCAATTATGAAATAAAAGACTTCCTGGTTCTAAATAGTAAGATTCTTTTTTATTTGATTCAAATAATTTTCCTTGAAGCAGATAAGTGAAATATGGGTTTTCGTGATGATGCCAATCAACTTTGCTATGTGTGTACTCAGTATCTGTAATAATAATGTTTTCAAAAGCTGATTTTTGGTAATGTGTTCCATAGAATTCTCCTGTTTTTAGTTTATTCATTTCTTCAGCTTGTTGCCAACTCGTTATATAGTAACTTTTGGTACACATATCCCGTAAAATTAGCGTGATATCCTACTTATTATGTTACTGTTATCCCGTAAATATAAATAAATTTTATTAGTGTTTTAATAAAAATGAGCACATAAAAACAAGGCATAAAAAAAACCAAAACTATATAAGTTTTGGTTTTAAAGTATTTGAAGGCATTGCCTTTTATTTCGCTGGTAAAATCTTTCCAATACATTCACCAAAACCAATACGAACTTTATCATTTTTACAATGAGCACGCATAATTACAGTATCATTATCGTTGATAAATTTACGCGTTGTTCCGTCTTTTAACGTTACAGGGTTTTGTCCTTTCCAAGTTAACTCTAACATAGAACCATAACTGTCTTTTGTCGGACCAGAAATAGTTCCAGAACCCATCATATCTCCAGCTTCTACTG
Organism: uncultured Polaribacter sp.; assembly: GCA_963977615.1. Lineage (GTDB taxonomy): Bacteria > Bacteroidota > Bacteroidia > Flavobacteriales > Flavobacteriaceae > Polaribacter. Next base: position 46,558 of record CAXBPL010000016.1, read on the forward strand.
GGCAACCATTTACTGTGTGGTGTGCCAATTGCTGAGCCATGGTCCAATACATATATTTAAAGTTCGATTTTGCAACAATCGTTTCTTCACCATCTTCTGGTTTAATTCCTACTTGCAATTTAATATCGTAACTTCCTTTTCCTTCTTGTTTTAAATACGGTAAAGGCTCAATAACTTGTTTTGGATTTTCGGTTCTAAAAGGCTCTAAAGCATCTAAAGTAACAATCCAAGGAGAAATAGTAGAAGCAAAGCTTTTCCCTAAGAAAGGTCCTAAAGGCACATATTCCCAAGCTTGAATGTCTCTTGCAGACCAATCGTTAAATTGTACCAAACCAAATATATATTCTTCTGTTTCTTCAATAGGAATTCTATCACCTAAAACATTAGCATCTGTAGTAATAAAAGCCATTTCTAGTTCAAAATCTAATAATTTTGATGGGCCAAATCCTGGAGTTGTGCTTCCTTCTGCAGGTTTAGTTTGTCCATAAGGTCTTCTAATTGGTGTTCCAGAAGGCACAATAGAAGAACTTCTTCCATGATAACCTACAGGAATGTGCAACCAATTTGGCAATAATGCATTCTCTGGATCTCTAAACAAAGAACCTACATTTGTTGCGTGTTCTTTACTTGAGTAAAAATCTGTATAATCACCAACAGCAACTGGTAAGAGCATTTCTACTTCATCCATTCTAAAGATAACTTTATCTTTATGGTTGGCATTATCTCTTAAAGATCCATTAGTTACGTCAAAAACTTCTGCAATTCTATTACGTACTAATCTCCAAGTTTTTCTACCATCAGCAATAAAATCATTTAAATTGTCTTGTAAAAAAATATCATCTGTTAAAGGAATTCCTTCAAAATAGCCTAATTGGTGAAAAGCGCCTAAATCAATGGCAAAATCTCCAATTCTACTACCAATAGTAATAATGTCATCTCTTGTTATAAAAACACCAAAAGGTATATTTTGAATCGGAAAATCTGAATTTTCTTTTACTTTTAACCAAGATTTTCTTTTTGGATTGTTTGCTGTTATGATCATTCGTCTGATTTTTATTAGTACCCCAAACCTACATAATTTTTTATCATTTTAAAACTATTATTTCATGAAAAATGTAATTTTAAGATTACTTTAATCTATTATGTATAATTATTGATAACTTGTTGAAAACAACAATAAAAAGTCTTCATTTACAAGGCGATTTTAATTAATTTTGATTTTTTAATAAATTATACCAACAATGCAAATAGATAATCAAATTTTTGACCTGATTCAGGAAGAGAAAGAAAGACAATTAAATGGTTTGGAATTAATAGCTTCAGAAAACTTTGTAAGCGATCAAGTAATGCAAGCTCAAGGTTCTATTTTAACTAACAAATATGCTGAAGGTTATCCTGGAAAGCGTTATTATGGAGGTTGTGAAATTGTAGATATTGTAGAGCAAATTGCTATTGACAGAGCTAAAGAATTGTTTGGTGCTGAATATGTAAATGTACAGCCACATTCTGGTTCTCAGGCAAATACAGCTGTGTTTTTTGCTTGTTTAAACCCTGGTGATAAAATTTTAGGATTTGATTTATCTCATGGAGGACATTTAACACATGGTTCTCCAGTAAATTTTTCTGGTAAATTATACAACCCTGTTTTTTATGGTGTTGAAAAAGAAACGGGTGTTTTAAATTATGATAAAATTCAAGAAACTGCTACCAAAGAACAACCAAAATTAATAATTGCTGGTGCTTCTGCATATTCTAGAGATATCGATTTTGAACGTTTTAGAAAAATTGCTGATTCTGTTGGTGCTATTTTAATGGCAGATATTTCTCATCCTGCTGGTTTAATTGCAAAAGGAATTTTAAACGATCCATTACCTCATTGTCATATTGTAACGTCTACCACACATAAAACGTTGCGTGGACCAAGAGGAGGAATCATTATGATTGGTAAAGATTTTGAAAATCCGTTTGGAGAAACTTTAAAATCTGGAAAACCAAAAATGATGTCTACATTGATAAACTCTGCTGTTTTTCCTGGAAATCAAGGAGGACCTTTAGAGCATGTTATTGCTGCAAAAGCGGTTGCTTTTGGTGAGGCTTTAACAGATGAGTTTTTAGAATATCAAATTCAAGTAAAAGAAAATGCTGCAGCAATGGCAAAAGAATTTGTAGCGAAAGGGTATGATATTATTTCTGGAGGAACAGACAACCACTGTATGTTAATCGATTTAAGAAATAAAAATATTTCTGGTAAAGATGCAGAGATTGCATTAGGTAAAGCAGATATTACTGTGAACAAAAATATGGTTCCTTTTGATGATAAATCTCCATTTGTAACTTCAGGAATACGTATTGGAACGCCTGCAATTACAACAAGAGGTTTAAAAGTTGCAGATATGAAAGCTGTTGTTGATTTTATTGATGAAGCTTTGCAAAATGCAGATAATGAAGAAGCTTTACACGAAATTGGTGATAGAGTTGCAGATATGATGGGTTCTCGTAGATTATTTGTAATGTAAAAGACAAATTGTCTCAAAATACTACAAATTTAAAAGCATCAAATTAAATCTTGATGCTTTTTTTGTACTTTTAAAAATAAATTAAAACTTATGGATGCTTATTTAATTGCAACAATACTTATTTTTCTATCAGCAATTTTTGGATATATTAATGTTCGATTTCTAAAAATGCCCAATACTATTGGGTTGATGATTATAACTATTGTTTTCACATTAATTATCTTACTAATTAGTGTGTTTGATGCTACTTTGTTAGATATAGAAAAAAGCATTATTTCAAGCATCGATTTTAAAACAGTTTTGTTAGATGAAATGTTGAGTTTCCTTTTATTTGCAGGTGCTCTACATACTAACTTTGAACAGCTTAAAATTCAACGTTGGCCAATTCTATTATTTTCTACTTTGGGTGTTTTAACATCTACTTTTTTAGTGGGAATTGTCATGTTTTTCATCTTACAGGTTTTAAATTTTGATGTTAATTTTATATACTGTCTATTATTTGGAGCTTTGATATC
>CAXBPL010000017.1:0-48867 GCA_963977615.1 uncultured Polaribacter sp.
GAGAAGTATATTCGCAAAAACAAACATCAGTAATTACATATAAACTTGGGTAATTCTTTTTGATAAAACGAATTGCTTTTTGCATAATTCCATCATCATTCCAAGTTTCTGTTCCTTCCTCATCTTTCGTTGATGGAATTCCAAATAACAAAACTGCTGGAATTTTTAGAGCTACAACCTCATCTAATTCTTTCGAAATTTTATCCAAAGAAAAACGTTTAATTCCTGGCATCGAAACAATTTCTGTTTCTATGTTTTCGCCTTCTTCAATAAATAATGGATATACAAAATCATCAACAGAAAGTCTTGTTTCCTTAACAAGTCTTCTAATTCCTTCGTGTTTTCTTAATCTTCTTGTTCTAAACATAAAGCCCCTGTTTCCCCAAAAGGGAGCACACTCTTAAAAATAGTGCGCAAAATTAATATTTGATTTTAATGAAAAAAAACTTTCTTTCTATTATAATAAAAAAGCAAAGCCTATTCTTTCTCATCCGAGTTTTCCTTCCCTTTGGGAAGGCTAGGATGGGCCTTTGTGTAATACGTATTCACCAATTCTAAAACACTTTCTACACTTGGCATATTTGCAACTTCAACTGTATCAAAATGTTTTCTTGCTTCTTGTGCTGTAGTTTCTCCAATACAAAAAGCTACTTTTTTAGTATTATTTTCTTGTAAATAACTTTCAATTCCTGAAGGACTATAAAACAAAACTCCAGAAATTTCATCACTTAAAGTATCTGGACTTAACATTGTTTTATAAGCCTCTACTTCATTTACAGCAATACTGTGAGTCTGTAAATAAGCTGGTAAAATATCCATGCGTAAGTTGCTACAGAAATAAGTAACCTCTTTATTTTCTAATTCTTTTGATAAATATTCAGCTAATGTTTTTGCGTTTTTGGCAACTTTGGTAACTTTCCCTATTCTGTTTTCGATTAGCTTTTTAGTTCTTCTACCAACACAATAAATATTCTTAAATTTTAATTCATTTTTAGTAAACGAATTTAAAATTGCCTCTACTCCATTTTGACTCGTGATAATTACGTTTTCAATTTCGTTTTTCATCACTTTAGCAGGAATTCTATTAAAACGGATTTTAATAAAATCGCTATCTTCTATACCAATTGCTTCTGACAACGTTTCTTTTTGAAGTTCAGAAAGTTTCTTTGTAGAATATATAGAAGCAATTTTAGATTGATTTTCATCATCTTCTAACATCAATTCTTTTCCTCCTCTATTAATCACATAATCTGCACAATCTTTTGCTAAAAATTTGTGATTACCAAGTTTGGCTGTTTTTTCTACTTTTATTTTTTTAGAACCGTCTTTGCTTAATAAAACACCTTTAAAATTAACCTCTTCAGTTTTTGAGTTTACATACGCTAAAGCACCAATTGGAGCTGTACAACCACCTTCTAACAATCGTAAAAACTCACGCTCAACACCTACACAAACTTTAGTTTCATGATGGTTTAATTGCTCACAAGCATCTAACACAAAATCATTTTTTTCTAAAGCAGTAATCATAATTGCACCTTGTCCAGGAGCAGAAATCATCCAAGAAAGATCTATTGCACCCTCAGGATTAATACCTAACCTTTCTAATCCTGCAGCTGCAAAAATTGCTCCATCCCAAGTTTCACTATCCTCTAACTTTTGCAAACGTGTGTTTACATTTCCTCTTAAACCTTCTACTTTATGAGTTGGGTATCTGTTTAACCACATGGCTTTTCTTCGCAAACTTCCTGTTGCAATAATTCCATTTGGTGTTCCAAAAAACTCTTCATTTCCTTTTAAAACTAAAACATCGTTATAATTACCACGTTTTAAAACGGCTGCTTGCACAATACCTTCTGGTAAAGCTGTTGGCACATCTTTCAAAGAATGCACAGCAATATCAATATCGCCATTTAACATAGCAATATCTAGCGTTTTTGTAAAAACACCTGTAATTCCAAGCTCGTACAAAGGCTTGTCTAAAACAATATCTCCTAAAGATTTTATGGGTACTAAAATAGATTCGTAGCCAAATTCAGCTAATTCTGTGCGCACTTTATTTGCTTGCCAAAGAGCCAGTTGACTTTCGCGAGTTCCTATTCTAATTATTTTTTGCATTGGATTTGTTGTTAAGATTGAAAAACCTTATTAATTACTTCTAAACTTTGCGAAACAGATGTTTTATCATCCTTTAAATGTTTTACAAATTGAGTGGTTATTTTCTGAATAAAACGCGAAGTTAAAATTTCTGCTTGATGTTCATCAAAATCAGTGATTTTTTTCTTGTGAAAATTAATTTCGTCGTTCTTAATATTTTCTAATGATAATTTTAAAGCGGCAATTGCTGGTGTAAATCTTCTGTGATTTAACCAACTATTAAATTCTAACTTATGTTTTGCTATAATTGCTTCTGCAAATGGAATTTCTTGTTGACGAACCGCTAATGTTTCGTCTGTAATTTTAGAAAGTTCATCTACATTCACCAAAGAAATACCGTCAAAATCAGTAACATTCTTAGCTACGTTTTCTGGCATTGATAAATCTAAAATAAGCATTTTTTTATTTGCAGCAATATGTTCTTTTGTAATTGTAGGCTTGTCTGCACCAGTAGAAACAATTAAAACATCTGCATTAGCAACTTCTTCTGATAAGTTTTCTATGATAGATTTCCTAATCATAGCATGCTCTTTAATAAATTCAGTTGCTTTTTGCTCTGTTCTATTAATTAAACAAACCGATTTATTTTGCGTGTATTCTGCTAAGTTTTTACAGGTATGTTTGCCCATTTTTCCTAATCCAAAAACTAAAATGTTTTTAGAATTATAATCTGGCAAATTTTTAATGATATATTGCACTGCAGCATAAGAAACAGACGTAGTTCCTGAACTTAATTTTGTTTCGTTTTTAACTCTTTTACTTGCTTGTAAAACGCTATTTATCAATCTTTCTAAATACCCATTTGTAGTATTATGTAATTTTGCCAATTTAAACGACTGTCTTAATTGACCAACAATTTCATAATCGCCCAAAATCTGACTTTCTAAACCTGTACCCATTCTAAACAAATGATCTACAGCTTCTTGATTTTTATAAACATTAGAAATTGAGGCAAATTCTTCGACAGAACCTTCAGAAAAATGACACAATAATTGAATTAATTGGAAAGGGTGTTCTGCAAAACCACAAATTTCGGTTCTATTACAGGTTGATAACACAAAAACACCATCAAAATCTTTAGCCTTTGCCATTTCTAACAAAGCAACCTGATTTTGTTTCGATAAAGAAAACTTACCACGAGTTTTAGCGTCGGCTTTTATATAACTGACACCAATATTGTAAAAATGAGTTTTCGTAGTCTCTTGCATAAACTTAAAAAGTTGGTCAAAAGTAGAAACTAAATTCATAAAAAAACATCGCTAAAAGTACTTTTAATAACGTTGTATGTTTTTTAGTAATTTTTTAGTAAATAAACTTGCTGAAAACCCTATTTTTGTTGTGGTGTAAGGATTTGCATCAATTTTATATAGAACGATTCTAAATAGAAACAGATTGATTAAATTTATTTTTTATGTTTAAAAATGTCGGAGAAAGTACACTTGATGAAATAACGCTTGAAAAAGGTTTTTATGTACTTCATTTTCAGAATGAAAGCAATGAAATTTTAAATTTTGAACGTGAAATTAATAGCACTTTTATACAAATGCACTTTTGTTTGCGAGGTAATTCTAAATTTTTATTTAATGATGGTTCTTATTCTTTTGATGTTTTAGATAATAGATCTATTCTATTATACAACCCACAGAGAACTTTGCCTATTAATTTAGAAATTCAACCAAAAACAACGTTGCTTTCTATCTTAATTTCTATTGAAAAATTCCATTCTTTATTTTCTAAGGAATCTGGTTACATTCCTTTTCTAAGCAATGAAAATAGCAACAAAAAATATTACGATGATGCAGAAATTAAACCAACAGTTGGTATTGTTTTGCAACAAATTATCAACTCAAACATTAATAGTTCTATAAGAGAACTATATGTTAAAGGTAAAGTTTACGAGTTATTGAGTTTACATTTTCAGAAAGATGAAACTGCAGAAGGTGAATATTGTCCTTTTTTGGTTGATGAACAAAATGTTTTGAAAATCAGAAAAGCGAAAGAAATTATTATTCAAAGAATGGCTGAACCACCAAGTTTACAAGAATTAGCTAACGAGATTGGTTTGAACATCAAAAAATTAAAAGAAGGTTTTAAACAAATTTATGGTGATACAGTATATAGTTTCCTGTTCGATTATAAAATGGAACATTCAAGAAGATTGTTGGAAACGAATCAATATAATGTAAATGAAGTTGGCTTGCAGGTTGGTTATAGTACCTCAAGTCATTTTATTGCTGCTTTTAAAAAGAAGTTCGGAACAACTCCGAAAAAATATGTAATGAGTTTGCAGAGTTAGTAGTTAGTAGTTAGTAGTTAGTAGTTAGTAGTTAGTAGTTAGTAGTTAGTAAAAAAATATAAAATTTGAAACAGCTTTCCCACGAAAACGTAGAAAATACGCAACAAAAGTTTCCGATAACTATTGTTTGTGATGCAATTAGAACACCTGAAAACATTGGAATGTGTTTTAGAATTTCAGAAAGTTTTGGAGTGGAGAAAATTTATTTTCACGAGAATTCGCCATCCGTAGAAAACAGAAAGGTTATCAATACTGCTAGAAACACAATCAACCAAATTGAGCATGATTATTACACCGATTTTAACTCGCTAATCAACAATTTAAAAGACGAAGGCAATACAATTATTGGCATAGAAATTACTGATAAAAGCATCGATATTCAAGATTTTAATTTTAAAAATCATGAAAAAATCGTACTACTTTTGGGTAGCGAACGAAATGGAATTGAAAACGTAAATTTAGTAGATTATACAATTTCAATACCCATGTATGGCAGAAATTCGAGCATGAATGTAGTGCATAGTTTGGCGATTATGCTTTATGAGGTTACAAATCAGTTTTCAGTAAGCAGTAAGCAGTAAGCAGTAAGCAAAAATGAAATAAAGTTCTGAAATAAAAATCAGAATAAAACATAAAATTAAAACCTGAAACAAATTCAGCAAAAGATGAAAGGAGTTTTACTTAACAATTTAGGATCACCAGATTCTACAGAACTAAAAGATGTAAAAACTTATTTAGATGAGTTTTTAATGGATGAACGTGTAATTGACATTCCATATTGGAAACGTTATGTTTTAATTAAAGGAATTATCTTAAATACAAGACCAAAAAAATCTGCAGCAGCTTATAAAAAAATTTGGTGGGATGAAGGTTCTCCTTTAGTGGTAATTTCTGAAAGATTTACAGAAAAACTAAAAAAGAAAGTCGATATTCCTGTAGAACTTGCCATGCGTTATGGATCTATGACTATGGAACAAGGTATTAAAAACCTAGTTGATAAAGGCGTAACAGAAATATTTTTAGCACCTTTATATCCTCATTATGCAATGTCTTCTTACGAAACTGTGGTTGTAAAAGCTGAAGAAATTTTGGCAGAACATTATCCACATGTAAAACTAGATACGTTGCCTCCATTTTACAACAAACCAGATTATATAAAAGCAATGAGCAATAATATTGCAAATCATTTACAAGGCTTTGAATATGATCATATTTTGTTTTCTTATCATGGAATTCCTGAAAGGCACATCAAAAAATCTGATCCAACAAATAGTCATTGTAAAATAGATGGTTCCTGCTGTGAAAGAAATTCGGTTGCACAAGTTACTTGTTACAGACATCAATGTTTTGAAACGACCAAAGAAATTGCCAAAGAACTAAATTTAAAAGAAGGGACTTATAGCAATTCTTTTCAATCTCGTTTATTAAAAGATCCTTGGTTAAAACCTTATACAGATTTTGAGTTGGAGAAATTTCCAGAAATGGGTAAGAAAAAATTAGCCGTAATTACCCCTGCTTTTGTATCTGATTGCTTGGAAACTTTAGAGGAAATTGCCATGGAAGGTGAAGAGGATTTCTTTAAAGCTGGTGGAACAAATTACAAACACATACCTTGCATGAACGATAATGATGATTGGGTTGATGTGATGAAAGGCTGGATTTCTGATTGGGAAATCAGCAGTTAAATTTCAAATAATTATTTGAAGCTATTTCCTGCTTTCCATTATATCTTTTTATGCTGAATTTATTTCAGCATCTGTTCTTATTTAAAAGCTAATTTATTTAATTTAGCAGATACTGAATCTGGTTCAGCATAAAAAGGATGCCATTTCAATCAGGGCTAAACCTGTTTGCCAACAAAAAGTATAAACTAAAAAGTTAATTTTTAATCTATGGATTTTTTATACGTAAAAGCATTACACATCATATTTGTGGTAACTTGGTTTGCTGGGTTATTTTACATACCTAGATTGTTTATATATCAAACTGAAGCCGAAGACAAGTTAGAACCTGCAAAATCGATTCTACAAACACAATATAAGTTAATGACCAAACGTCTTTGGTATATTATTACTTGGCCTTCTGCAATTTTAGCAAGTATTTTTGGCATTTGGATGTTAATTCAAAATCCATACTACCTGCAAGAACCTTGGATGTTGGTAAAAATAGCATTCGTTTTTGCGCTCTATTTTTATCACGGATTTTGCCAAAATATCTATAGCAAACTTCAGAGAGATATTATAAAATACTCAGCTTTTAAACTGCGAATTTTCAATGAAATTTCTACAATAATCCTTTTTGCAGTTGTTTTTTTGGTAACCGTAAAAAGTGCCATTAATTGGATTTGGGGAGTTGTTGGTATTATTCTTTTTGGCATTTTAATGATGTTAGGCATCAAACTTTATAAAAGAATTAGAGAAAAAAATTCTTGGGAAAAAACTGAAAAAGAGGTCTTAAAGAACATAGACACGAATAAAGAAAATTAAAAAGCTTTTATAACACAGCATAAAAAGAAAAAAACCGAAACGTAAGTTTCGGTTTTTTTCTTTTTAGAAATATACTACCAGTCATTAACGTGCTGATTTTTGATACTAAATTTTTAATTAATGAAATTTATTTAAATCCCTGAGGATTTAATCTTAATAAGCTAATCTTATGAAATATTTAAAGGTCGAAAATTGAATAAAAGAGAATAAGAATATATAAAGCTTGGATTTAATAAAGAATTAGAGAAATAGCTGGTACTATACCGTATATAAATTATTACTGGCTTCTTGTCTACTTGAGAAAGTCCTCGCTGATTGTAAACTGCCATCATGAAATAAGACTACATAATTTTAAATATAAAATATAGAAATGAGTTTTTAATAAAAATATTAGGAATAGATACTAATCCTGAAAAAGAAAAATTTAAGTATTTTGATGGAAATAGTTAGACTGAAAGGAATAACAAGTTTGAGATAGATTTAAACAAAATAAGTTATAATGGTCTAATAAAAGAACTAAAATCAAAGAAAAAATTATAAATTATTTATAGTAAAATGAAAAATTGAAGGAAATTTCAAATAACCCAATTGTCAACGGCTATTTTCAACTCAATAAAAAACCCTTGAAAATCAATTGATTAACAAGGGTTTTGCGGAGAAAGAGGAACTAACCATATAATGTTAATTAACTACAATACAGATAGATACATAGTTTAAAAAACTATAGGTAACCGAATAGTAAACCTTTAATTTAGTCTTTAATGTACTCATTTACGATATCCTCCTGAATACCAGAATACTCTGAAAACTCGTTTACAGTTACAAATTGATGAGGCTCTTTGTCTAAAAAATTCTTGATATCATTTAATAACTTGCGTCCATAACGTTCACTGCGTCCTGTGATGCGCTGAATGTCTTTTGGATAAATACAAGCTCTCTTTTGATTCATAATACTTTATCTATGCTTTATCTATACTTTTTAGATAGTGCCACCATACTAAATCGGAAAAAATAACTGGTTTCGGAATGGCTAACTACTGATTTTTGATTTCTACTTTAAAAGTATGGTTTTTTGCCTAAACATAAAAATATAATATCATGGCAAAACAAACAGGAATTATCAAATTAAAGGGAACTATTGGTGGAATTTCTTTCTACAAAACTTCAGATGGGCATTTGGCTCGTGAAAAAGGTGGTGTGGATAAGAAGAGAATCCAGAATGATCCTGCGTTTCAAAGAACGCGTGAAAATGGCTCTGAATTTGGACGAGCAGGAAAGGGAGGTAAAGTATTACGTAATGCAATTCGTGTGCTTCTACAAAATGCAAAAGACAGAAGAGTGGTCTCTCGTTTGACAAAAATTTTGGTTGCAATTACCAAAACGGATATTGTTAACGAGAGAGGCTCAAGAACTTTACAAGAAGGAAACTTAAACCTTTTAGAGGCTTTTGAATTTAACTTGAATGGAAAATTAGGTGCTACTTTATTTGCTCCATTTACGAAAGCATTTGATAGAGTTACTGGAGAAGCAACTTTAGATTTAGCAGCTTTTTCTCCAACTATTAGAATTGCAGCTCCAGCAGGAACAACGCATTTTAAAGTAGTAATGGGAGCATCAGAATTAGATTTTGAGAATGAAACCTCAACTTTTGAAAATGATGAAACTACAATTTTACCTTATACTGCTGCCGACACAGCTGCTATTGCACTAACTGCAACCATTACTGCGAACTCAACATTACCTGTGGTTCAAGTTTTGGGAGTAGAGTTTTATCAAGAGGTAAATGGACAAATGTACTCTTTAAAAAACGGTACATATAATGCCCTTTCCGTTACTATTATTGACAAGCCATAAGTATGGAACTGTTACTTCAAAGAGCTTATTTTAAAGAGGGTACTAATGGTACTCTCTTTTGTTCTGATAAATTCCTTTGTCATACGATTGAGTTGCCCTGGGAAAATAACAAACGAACTATTTCTTGCATTCCAGAAGGAGCATATCAAATTGAGCCAAGATTTTCAAAACGCTTCAAGCATCATTTGATTTTAAAGAATGTGAAAGGAAGGAACTTTATTTTATTTCATCCTGCCAATGATGCTAAACGAGATTTAGAAGGCTGCATTGCTCCTGTAACTTACTTAAGTGGTATCGGAAAAGGTGTCTATTCCAGAGATGCGATGCAAAAATTATTGTCATTATCATATCAAGCTGAAGACCGAAAAGAAAAAATCTTATTAACTATTAAATCACAGAATTATGAAAATTATAGAACGTTATAAAAAACCAACTCCTAAATTCTTTAGAATTTTAAGAAATATTGGTATTGCATTGGCTACTGCAGGAGGTGCAATTATTGCTGCTCCGTTAAGTATTCCTGCAACCATCATTACCATTGCTACCTATATGACAGTGGCAGGAACTGTTGCCACAGCTGTAAGTCAGGCAGTGATAAAAGATGAAGATACTTCAGAAAAGGAGCAAAATTCTAAAAAGAATGGATCATAATACAAAAGCCAGTTTTTTTGGTGGTTTATTTTTATCTTCAATTGTTCATATAGGTGTTGAAGATATTATTACCACCATTGTTTTGGCAATTGTGGGTGCTGTTGTGAGTTTTTTTGTTTCTGTTATTTTAAAATGGATTCATAACAAGATTAAAATAAAAGCAAAAAAATAATTATTGAAATTCAGAATTTCGAAAATGAATTCTAAAAATAATGTATGTTTTTTCCTTAAAGAATGAGCTGAGGAAAAAACGCATTTAATTTTATCGTTTTAAAAGTTTGATAAACAGAGGCTGGTTAGCGCGTGGAGTTTATCAAACTTTTAAAATGCGAGCCCAATGGCGATTGAATTACATAATAATGGCTTGAAAATCAAAAATTTACATTTTTTTTCGTATATTTAAATACTTTTTCAAATGAATCTAAATATTTAGATTTACAATTGTCGTAATTTTAACCCGCTTCTTGCCAGAAGTGGGTTTCTTTTTTTTTTAATAATTAAAGACGGAGTGCGCTGGCAGCAGCCAGCTTAGGAATAAGACTTTTTTTAATTTTATGGAAATTCATCAAAAACAAAAACTTACTCTAAACTAAGGAATTGAGTTTTGGCAGCGCTCTATGTACATAATGCGTTATAATACCTGTATTTTTTTTTACTAAAGTTTAGCGTAAATACACTTAAGACTATTTAGTTTTGGAGAGTTCCGTATTTTATGAAAAAATAATTAATTTGAATAAATTATCAAAACACCTTACGTTTTTTAAAACTCTACCTTATATAAAAATCGAAACAACCCAAAAACTAGTTTTTGGGTTGTCGAGAATTGATTTAAAAAATAAGAATTGAAAGCTTACTGTGCCTATCTTTTTTTTTATAAAAAGTATTTTTGAGACCGCTTCGCTAAATTGTTAACTACTTAAAAAGTACGAACAGCACGTACTCCAAAACTTTGTATCTTGTTTACATTGGCCTGATTACCACCATTGTTAAAAGTCTGTCTAAAAGCGTTATCAATAGATCCTTCAGAAGAACTCCAGAAGTAACCCGTACCAAGACTAGAACCTCCATTCTCTGATGAAGCGGTATTTATGGTATTTCTATTTATATGCATTTGATTAAGCTCATCAATTGAAGGCAAATACCAATCTGAATAACCACCACCATTATAAGCTCTAGCCAATCCTGCTGCATAATCTGTTTCTGTTGCACCTTGTATAGCTATAATAGCATCTGTGTTTGCACTACCTGTTCCTATTGCTGTACCTGTTGCATTTGTAGTTACGCCACTACCATTATGCCATCGTAAACCAGCACTCTGGTTTTCTACTGCACAAATCAACCCATGAATTTCTTCTTCAACATATCCTGGATCTCCGTTTTGGAATATATAAAAAACAATACCACCTTCGTGAAATTTACCTATTGATGGAGGCTCAAGAGCTGATATTCTGGCATCTAAGCTTGCTATCAATACATCCACTTCTGTTTTAGAATAATAAGTAGACCAAGTAGCTCCATTGTAATAGTAAAAGCCAACAGTACTATCTATTTGATAAATCATTAAACCCGTGGCTGGTGTTGTAATGGCAAGACGCTGAGCATTGGTCATTCTTGGCATTAACAATCCTTTTGTAGTTGAGGTAATATCTAAAGCAGCCGAAGCGTCTGGGTTTGTCGTGCCAACACCTACTTGTGCAGATGTTGTTGCAGTTAATAACACTGCCGCTAAAAATGTGAAAAATTGTTTCATTGGTATGTTTTCTAATAGTTAATTTTTAATAGTTAATTTGATCTTTTAATAGTTGTTTTATTACCAATCACCAGGGTGCGAAGGTTCAGATGTGGCTTGTGCTTTTAAAGGGTTCAAAATTAAGAAAGTTCCCATCGCTGTTAAGGCAGCATACTTTCCCATTTTTTGTATAGCTTCTTTTCTATTGATATCGTCTGTATCTTTAGATATGTTTTTTTTCTCCATGAAAGGGGGTTTATTCTATTAATAATTTTTTCGTAAAAACAATATTTTCAGAGTGAATTTGAAGTATGTACACGCCTGTCTTGATACCTACTGTAGAAAGCATCTCTTTCTGTGAAGGATTTTGGATTTGTCTTGAACCGATTTTCATCCCTAAAAGATTGTAAAGAGTAATATTTGCTGGTTTTGCCATCCTTTGTAATCCTTCTACAGAAATATACGCATTTCTTTTTCCTTTGTAAACGGTTAGTAAAGAGGTATTGGCTACTGTATTTGTTGATAATGTACTATTTGTAAAATGAAGGTAAAACCTACCAAAACCACTTAGCTTTGTTGCCGATAAAAGCTCAAAACTCTCTGTAGTAAGAAGTGTAAATGAATTTTCTAATGAGTCTTCTAAATATACATTAATGCCTGATGGTATGGTACTGCTTGCTATTTGAATTTTGAGAGAAACACCCGATTCTTGGTGTACCACAAGAGGTACTATAACATTGCTCATATTATCTATACCCATCGCGTTGATTCCCAAAGCAATTCCGCTGTCTTGTTCTAAAAGCCTTGAACTCAACCCTGAAGACTGGTTATACGCACCTGCATCATAACCAGGATCTAAACCTAAAGTTAAACCCTCTTTAAAATAAAATTTAGTATCTGCAATTTTAGCTGTTTCACTTAACATTTCTAAAACCAGTTCGTAACTTGTATTAGCTGTTTTTGCTGCAACGAAATCATCACCCCCAACTACTGTTTGCATTGCCTTGGTGAAACTAATCGTCTGGTCTACTCCACTACTTCCTGCAGAAGCTACAAAAAAACCTTGCCCTGGCGCAATATACGTGGCTGCAGTTGTATTGTTATATATTGTATACCCAGAACCATCAGCTTTCCAACCATAGATCGCTTCAAACTGATCGTCTATTGCATCTGCATTGACCGTTAAAAAGTTATTGGAATTATCTGCATTATTATTGGCATTTAGATATGATGCAAATGGATTGGCTATTAAATTCCAACGCTTTCCTGCCCCCGAGTTTGCAGCATTATTGTTTTGAATGATTATACTTTGATCACCATTGGCAATAGTTCCTGTAAAAGCCAGTGTAGCTCCTGTACTTGTATTATAGGTTGTAGCTACAGATTGATTACCATTGGTTGTGAGGCCGTTATCTTTCGGATTTGGCGTTACATAATAATATATAAGACTTCCCGCGGATTTAAGACCTGTAACTGCATAAGTAACTCCACTTATTGATATTGTTCCATCCAAGTTATGTAAATTCGTTTTAACTGAATCATCTTAATTCCATGAACTACTTCTAAAGGCTAATTCATTTACTCTTGGACTAATATATACAGACGCATCGGTATGACTATTGCTGGTAACTATTGCTGTTGTTGCCATTTGATATCCTTGCCCTATTTGTAAATTACCTGTGGTTGCGCTTGTAGCATTTGTCCAAGAATCTGTGGTATTAGCATAAGCACCTACTGCATAAACGCCACTTCCGTTATTTGCAATATTAGTATCTGCTATTAAAGAACTAAATGCCATATCAGATACCGGTGCGCCAATTAAATCCCATTCTCCAGTACCTACTATATTTACATATCGGTTGTAAGTAATGTTACCAGAGGCAGCACCGCTAACTAATAACGATGAAAATTCATCCGAATCGGAATTTAAAGTAGCTGTTCCTGATGTGTTTGTGAAGTTCGCACCAACAAATACATACCCATCTTTTTGAATGGTGATTGATCCGCCACTAACTACTGATAAATCTTGTCCAATTAATACCCATGGTATTAACAATAATGCCGTTAAAAATTTCATTAAGATAAATTTAGAGATAAAAACAAATGTAAGATATAATACATAATCTAAAATCTATTAAAAAAAAAAACGTAAAAAAATTATTGGTGAACCCAACCCTGCATAGAGATCTCCGCAATTAATCATTACTAAGTATCAGAAATAAAACCAATTAGATGTTACTCAAAACCTTTTTAGTTAAAAATTTTAGACAAACTTACAACTGGAAAACATTCAAAGAACGAACTCTCTAAACACTAAGCTATTTTAAGTACTGTGGAGCGATTATTTAGTTTAAAGCCTTTAATTTTACAAGAGTTCATGAATAGCGATAAAGATGGTTTAACATTTGGTTTTGAGATCTTATGAAACCCCTATTTTACGTAAAATTATTATAGTCCTTTTGATTTATATTTTTTTTTGGATTTGCTTTGTTTAAAAAACAAACTCTACATTTTTATTACTCACTCTTATTTCAATAATATTTAATTTTATAAATCTGAAATATAAGAAGGTAAAAAAAATATGGAAAAGATACTAATCCTGAAAAAGAAGAATTTAAATATTTTGGTGGAAATAATGTGACTGAAAGGAATAACAAGTTTGAGATAGATTTAAACAAAATAAGTTGTAATGGTCTAAAAAAAAACTGAAATCAAAGAAAAAATGAAAAATTATTTATAAGGAAAATAAAAAAATGAAGAGAATTTCAAAACACACAACTGTCAACGCATTTGTCAACTCAAAAAATAAACCCTTGAAAATCAATTGATTAACAAGGGTTTTGCGGAGAAAGAGGGATTCGAACCCCCGGACCTGTTACAGTCAACAGTTTTCAAGACTGCCGCATTCGACCGCTCTGCCATTTCTCCAGCGCGTCTCATTAGATATTTTCTAATTGCGAGTGCAAATATAGAAACCTTTTTTCAATTTCTGAAACAAAAAAATAAAAAATTTTTATTTTTTTTGAATATCTTCTTTATATTAAACTAACGTTCTAAATATCAATTCTTAAAAAAAAATGATTAATTTTAGAAATCGGTATTTAAACTATTTAAAGGTATATGTTTTATCTTGTTTGTTATATTTGTACTTAAATTATAATATTTAAGTATGTCATTTAATTCTTTTGGAAATTTATTAAAAGTTACAACGTATGGAGAATCTCATGGAACTGCTATTGGCGGAATCATAGATGGTTTTCCTGCTGGTTTGAAATTGGATTTTGATGCAATTCAAAATGAATTAAACAGACGCAAACCTGGACAATCTAAAATTGTTACACAGCGAAAAGAACCAGATACTGTAGAATTTTTATCAGGAATTTTTGAAGGTAAAACTACAGGAACCTCAATTGGTTTTATCATTAGAAACACAAATCAGAAAAGTAACGATTATAATCATAACACCAACGTTTATAGACCTTCACATGCAGATTACACCTATGATCAAAAATATGGAATTAGAGATTATAGAGGTGGTGGAAGAAGTTCTGCACGTGAAACTGCGAATTGGGTTGTTGCTGGTGCCTTAGCAAAACAATTAATTGCAAGCATTAAAATTAACGCATTTACTTCGTCAGTTGGAGATATTTTTATTGATAAACCTTATCAAGACTTAGATTTTTCTAAAACCGAAGATAATATTGTTCGTTGTCCTGATGCAACATCAGCAGAAAAAATGATTTCTAAAATTAAAGAAATTAGAAAAGCTGGAGATACAATTGGTGGTACAATTACGTGTGTTGCTCAAAACATGCCTATTGGTTTAGGTGAACCAATTTTCAACAAATTACATGCTGAATTAGGCAAAGCAATGCTTTCTATTAATGCTGTAAAAGGTTTTGAATTTGGTAGCGGTTTTTGTGGTGCAAAAATGAAAGGTTCTGAACACAATGATATTTTTAACGCAGATGGCTCTACACAATCTAATTTATCTGGTGGAATTCAGGGTGGTATTAGTAATGGAATGGATATTTATTTTAGAGTTGCTTTTAAGCCTGTAGCAACAATTATGAGTAGTCAGCAGACTATAAATTCTGAAAATGAAATTACAGAAATTACTGGAAAAGGAAGACATGATCCTTGTGTTGTGCCAAGAGCTGTGCCAATAATTGAAGCAATGACTGCTCTGGTTTTAGCTGATTTTTGGTTGATCAATAAAACTAGAAAAATTTAATCTACTTATCTTATAAATAACAAACAAATTATATTTTTGAAATATGATAAATAGATGCTTTCATTTAAAACATAAATTTTAATTATTGGAATCTAAAAGATTATATTTTATTGATATTATTCGTGCTTTTGCCATTATTATGATGTTGCAAGGGCATTTTATAGATACACTTTTAGCTGTTGAATATAGAGATTTAAATACTATTCCCTTTGCAATTTGGTCGTATTTTAGAGGAATAACTGCACCAACTTTTTTTACAATTTCTGGATTAATTTTCTCCTATCTACTTTTAAAAGCTAAAGAAAAAGGAGACGAAAAAGAACGAATGCGTAAAGGAATTATTAGAGGTTTCTTTTTAATTTTTGTTGGTTATTTAATAAGATCTCCAATTTTACAATGGCTTTCTGGAAGTTTTAACACCTATTTTTTAGTGATAGATGTGTTACAATGTATTGGTTTAAGTTTAATTCTAATTATTCTTTTATATTTTTTATCAGCAAAAAATACAACTCTTTTCTCAATACTATCTGTATCTATAGGAATTTTAATTTTCTTAACAGAACCTTTATATCGTGGTTTATCTTTTAATGATTTGCCTTTATTTATCAGCAATTATATCTCAAAAAGTAATGGATCTATTTTTACCATAATTCCTTGGTTTGGCTATTTTTCTTTTGGTGCATTTTTGGCAACACTTTTTCATAAAAACTTACATAAAAAAAGCTTTAAACTAAAAGCAGTTATATCATTTTTTGTAACTGGTATTCTCTTAATTTTTTACTCCTCATCCTTTTTAACCGAAATTTCTAAAGTTACAAACATCAAACTATTTTTAGATTCAGCGAGTTATAATTATCTTTTTACGAGATTAGGGAACGTTTTTATTTATTTTGCTTTCTTTTATTCCTTAGAAAGATTTTTAAAATTTCCGTTAATCTTAAAAATTGGACAAAAAACGCTATCTATTTATGTAATTCATTTTATTATCATTTATGGTAGTTTTACAGGTATTGGTTTAAAATTAATTGGCAAGACACTTACTCCTTGGCAAGCTGTTTTTGGCGTTTTAATTTTTATTACCTGTGTTTGTTTTATCTCTTTTCATTATGTTAAAACAAATGCATTTTTATATAAGTATTTCAGGAATATTTTTGATAATTTGAAAGGTAAGTAACCTTATTAACGACTTATATTTTATGAAGATATTTCTTACTTTTTTATGCTGCTTTATTTTACACAAAAGTTTTTCTCAAACCCTATTTTTAGATAAAGTTACCAAGGTTTCAAAAAAAACACGTACTTATAAAAAATTAGATAGCATTAAGTTAAAATTAGATTTTTACAAACCCAGAAAAATGAAATCTAAAACTCCATTAATTTTATATGTTCATGGAGGTGGATTTTCTGGTGGAGAAAGGGGTGATATATACATTGAATCTTTTGCAAACAACATGGCTGAACGTGGTTATGCTGTTGCTTCTATATCGTATCAATTAACCATGAAAAAACTTGGTTTTGGTTGTAATACAAAATCAAAAGATAAGGTAGATGCATTTAATACTGCCTCTAATGACATCAGTAATGCTATTAATTACTTAATAAAATATAAAGAGAAATTTAACTTTAATCCTGAACAAATTATTTTGATGGGCACAAGTGCTGGTGCAGAAGCTGTTTTAAATTTAGCCTATGTGCAGGATAGTAAAATACTTCCAAAAGAATTCAAATTTGCAGGCGTTATTAGTATGGCTGGTGCTATAATTACTTTGGATAAAATAAACACTAGGACAGCAATTCCTACACAATTATTTCATGGAACTGACGATAAATTAGTGCCTTATAATATTGCTGCACATCATTATTGTGATAAAAATAGTGTTGGCTATTTAAAACTGTATGGCTCAAAAGCGATAGCCAATAAACTTAAAGAAATTGATAAACCTTTTTATTTATTTACCATCAAAAAAGGGAACCATAGTTGGTCAGGAAGACCTATGAACCAGTGTCGAAAAGAAATTGTTGATTTTTTATATTATGATGTTTTAAATAATAATACTAATAGACAGACTGAAATTACTATATAAAAACAGTTGAAATTTTTATTGAATTTTATTTATCTAATGTTTTAAAAAAAATGAAACGCTGCTCTTTATTTTAAGTTTGATAATTTGATTCTAAAATTAGAATATCAAATCAATTTCAATTGGTAAAATTGTAAGATAAAAAAATCCTAAACTTTAAAAGTTTAGGATTTTTTTATTTAAGCTTGTCCAGTTGGTCCAAAATTCATTGGCATTGGAGGTTGCTCATAATCTTTTATTTCGCCATTTTGCTGTTCGAATTTACGAACATTATCAGCCAGCGCTTTTGCAAGTCTTTTTGCATGTTGTGGTGTTAATATAATTCTAGATTTTACTTTTGCCTTAGGAACTCCTGGCATAATATTTATAAAATCAACAATAAATTCTGATACAGAATGATTAATAATTGCTAAATTAGAATAGGTCCCTTCAGCAATTTCTTGATCTAACTCAATATTTAATTGTCCTTCTTTGTTTTTATTTTCTTCCATAATTGATGTTATCAAATTGTATAATTATTGAACTTTATAAGTGTAAAAATACTAAAAATAAAAAAGTTGAATTGAATACTATAATTTATATTACAGTAAACAATTCAACTTTTTAAAACTTAAAACGTTTACACGTTTTTATTTAGAAACCACTTTGTTCCATTTCATCTTTAGAACCTACAATAATGTTTTCGTAAGATCTCATACCTGTACCTGCTGGAATTCTCTTACCAACAATTACATTCTCTTTCAAGCCTTCTAATGTATCTACTTTACCACTTACAGCAGCTTCGTTTAATACTTTTGTAGTTTCTTGGAAAGAAGCTGCAGAAATAAACGATTTTGTTTGTAAAGAAGCTCTTGTAATACCTTGTAAAACTTGTTCAGCTGTTGCAGGTTGTGCATCTCTAGCCTCTACTAAGTTCTTATCATTTCTTCTCAATAAAGAATTTTCATCTCTTAATTGACGAGCAGAAATAATTTGACCTTCTTTCAAGTTTTCTGAATCTCCAGCGCTTTCAACAACTTTCATTCCGTAAATAGCGTCATTATCTTGTATAAAGTCAATTTTATGAACTAATTGATTTTCTAAAAATAAAGTATCTCCAGAATCAATAATTTTAACTTTACGCATCATTTGACGAACTACAACTTCGAAATGCTTGTCATTAATTTTCACACCTTGTAAACGATATACTTCTTGAATTTCGTTTACTAAATATTGCTGCACTGCAGATGGCCCTTTAATTCTTAAAATATCAGAAGGAGTTGTTGCTCCATCAGATAATGGCATCCCTGCTTTAATAAAGTCATTCTCTTGAACTAAAATTTGGTTAGAAAGTTTTACTAAATACTTACTAATATCTCCAGTTTTAGATTCAACAATAATTTCTCTATTACCTCTTTTTATTTTTCCAAAAGAAACAACACCATCAATCTCTGAAACTACAGAAGGGTTAGAAGGATTACGTGCTTCGAATAATTCTGTTACACGTGGTAAACCTCCAGTAATATCACCTGCTTTACCAGATTTTCTTGGAATTTTAACAATTGTATGTCCAGCTTCAACCATTTCTCCATTATCTACCATTAAGTGTGCACCTACTGGTAAACTATAAGAACGTAAATCGTTTCCGTCTTTATCTTCAATAATTAAAGAAGCAATTATCTTTTTGTTTTTAGAATCAGTCATTACTTTTTCTTGGAAACCTGTTTGTTCATCAATTTCAACAGAGTAATTAATACCTTGTTGTAAATTGTCAAACTTCACTTTACCTCCAAATTCAGAAACAATAACACCATTAAATGGATCCCATTGAACAATTACATCTCCTTTTTTAATAGTTTTTCTGTCTTTATCAAAAATAACAGAACCATAAGGAAGAATATTTGTACTTTGAGTAATATCCGTTTTCTTATCAATAATTTTAATTTCAGCAGTTCTCGAAATTACGATATCTACTGGTTTACCATCATTATCTTTACCTTTTACAGTTTTTAAATCATCAATAACAACATTACCATCAAACTTAGCAATTAATTTGTTTTCTTCAGATATGTTTCCTGCAACCCCACCAACGTGGAAAGTACGTAATGTTAACTGTGTACCTGGTTCTCCAATAGATTGTGCTGCAATAACACCAACTGCTTCACCAATTTGTACTTTATTACGAGTTGATAAACTCAATCCATAACATTTTGCACAAATTCCTTTTAAAGATTCACAAGTTAATGCAGATCTTACTTGAACAGAATCAATTCCTGAAGCTTGAACAGCATCAGCTAATTTAGATGTAATAGATTGATTTGCTTCTAATAAAAGTTCATCTGTTAAAGGATGATAAACATCTTGCAGAGAAATACGACCTTCAATTCTGTCTGATAAAGATTCTACAATCTCATCATTTTTCTTTAAAGGTTCAACATCTAATCCTCTTAATGTTCCACAATCTTCTTCGTTAATAATAACGTCTTGAGAAACATCTACTAATCTACGTGTTAAGTAACCAGCATCTGCCGTTTTTAAAGCGGTATCTGCTAATCCTTTACGAGCACCGTGAGTTGAGATAAAGTATTCTAAAATCGATAAACCTTCCTTAAAGTTAGATAAAATCGGGTTTTCAATAATTTCTCCACCACCAGCTGTAGATTTTTTAGGCTTCGCCATTAATCCACGCATACCAGTTAACTGACGAATTTGTTCTTTAGAACCCCTTGCACCAGAATCAAGCATCATATAAACCGAGTTAAAACCTTGTTGGTCTTCACGTAAGTTTTTCATAGATAATTCAGTTAATCTGTTGTTGGTAGATCCCCAAACATCAATTACCTGATTGTAACGCTCTTTTTGCGTTAACATACCCATGTTGTAGTTTCCTACAATAATATCAACTTCCTTGTTTGCTTCATCAATCATAGATTGCTTTTCAGCAGGAATAATAATATCTCCTAATGAGAATGATAAACCACCTTGGAAGGCGAATTTATATCCCATATTTTTTATTTCATCTAAAAATTCTCCTGTTGTAGGAATATCAGTAGCTTTTAAAATACCACCAATAATACCACGTAAGTTCTTTTTAGTTAATACCTCATTAATATAACCAGCAGCAGCAGGAACTTTTTCATTAAATAAAACTCTACCAACAGTAGTTTTTATAATTTTTCTTACTTGCTCACCATTTTCATCAATGTCATAAGTTCTAACATTAATACTCGCATTTAAATCTACCATTTCTTCGTTAAAAGCAATAGTAACTTCTTCTGGTGAGTAAAAAGTTAATCCTTCTCCTTTAATTTTCACTTCTGGAGTAGAGATTCTTTCTTTAGTCATATAATATAGACCCAAAACCATATCCTGAGAAGGTACAGTTACTGGAGCACCATTTGCAGGATTTAAGATATTGTGTGAAGCCAACATTAAAATTTGTGCTTCTAAAATAGCTTCTGGTCCTAATGGTAAGTGAACAGCCATCTGATCTCCATCAAAATCGGCATTAAATGCAGAACACGCTAATGGGTGTAACTGAATTGCTTTACCTTCAATTAATTTTGGTTGGAATGCTTGAATACCAAGTCTGTGTAAAGTAGGCGCTCTGTTTAATAAAACAGGATGTCCTTTAATTACATTTTCTAAAATATCCCAAACAACTGGTTCTTTTCTATCTATTATTTTCTTTGCAGATTTTACTGTTTTTACAATTCCTCTTTCAATTAGTTTTCTAATTACAAAAGGCTTGTAAAGTTCAGCTGCCATATCTTTTGGCAATCCACATTCAGACAATTTCATTTCTGGTCCAACAACAATTACAGAACGTGCAGAATAATCAACACGTTTTCCTAATAAGTTTTGACGGAAACGACCTTGCTTACCTTTTAAAGAATCTGATAAAGATTTTAAAGGTCTGTTAGATTCAGTTTTTACTGCTGATGATTTACGTGTGTTATCAAATAAAGAATCTACAGATTCTTGTAACATACGCTTCTCATTACGTAAAATAACTTCAGGAGCTTTTATTTCAACCAATCTTTTTAAACGATTGTTTCTAATAATAACTCTTCTGTATAAATCATTTAAATCTGAAGTTGCAAAACGACCACCATCTAAAGGAACTAAAGGTCTTAATTCTGGTGGAATTACAGGCACAGCCTTCATAATCATCCATTCAGGATTATTTTCTCTGTTCTTTTGAGAATCTCTAAATGCTTCAACAACATTTAAACGTTTTAATGCTTCAGTTTTACGTTGTTTAGACGTTTCTGTGTTTGCTTTGTGTCTTAATTCAAAAGATAAAGACTCTAAATCGATACGTGCTAATAAATCAATTAAACACTCTGCACCCATTTTAGCGATAAACTTGTTAGGGTCAGAATCGTCTAAATATTGATTATCTTGTGGAAGTTCATCAGCAATATCTAAATATTCTTCTTCAGTTAAGAAATCCATTTTTTGTAATGGTTCTCCTTCAGGACCTTTAGCAATACCTGGCTGAATTACTACGTATCTTTCGTAGTAAATAATCATGTCTAACTTTTTAGATGGCAAACCTAAAAGGTACCCCATTTTGTTAGGTAATGATCTAAAGTACCAAATATGAGCAACAGGCACTACCAAATTGATATGCCCTACTCTATCTCTACGTACTTTCTTTTCTGTTACTTCTACACCACATCTATCACAAACGATACCTTTGTAGCGTATTCTTTTGTACTTTCCACAAGCACATTCGTAATCCTTTACAGGACCAAAAATACGCTCACAAAATAAACCATCTCTTTCTGGCTTGTGCGTACGATAATTTATAGTTTCTGGTTTTAAAACTTCACCTTTAGAAATTTCTAGAATTGCTTCTGGTGACGATAAACCAATAGAGATTTTATTAAACTTTTTTACAGTGTACTTTTCTTGTTTTCTTGCCATGTCTTTAAATAAGTATTCAGTATTCAATTGGCAGTATTCAGTATTCAGTATTCAGAAGCTGACTGCTTACTGAATACTGATTAACTGTTTACTAATATTATTCTTCTAATCTAACGTCTAAACCTAAACCTTTCAATTCGTGCATTAATACGTTAAAAGATTCTGGTAAACCTGGTTCTGGCATTGCTTCACCTTTCACAATACTTTCGTATGTTTTAGCTCTACCCATAACATCATCAGACTTTACAGTTAAGATTTCTCTTAAGATACTTGATGCTCCATATGCTTCAAGCGCCCAAACTTCCATCTCTCCAAAACGCTGACCACCAAATTGTGCTTTACCACCTAAAGGTTGTTGTGTAATTAAAGAATATGGTCCAATAGAACGTGCATGCATTTTATCTTCAATCATGTGTCCTAACTTAATCATATAAATAATACCAACTGTTGCTGGTTGATCGAAACGTTTTCCTGTTCCACCATCATATAAATAAGTATGTCCAAATCTTGGTACACCTGCTGTATCTGTAATTTCATTAATCTGATCTAAAGATGCTCCATCAAAAATTGGTGTTGCATATTTAGTTCCTAATTTTTGACCTGCCCAACCAAGAACAGTTTCATAAATCTGACCAATGTTCATACGAGATGGTACACCTAATGGATTTAAAACGATATCTACTGGAGTTCCATCTTCTAAGAAAGGCATATCTTCAGCTCTTACAATACGAGCTACAATACCTTTATTTCCATGACGTCCTGCCATTTTATCACCAACTTTTAACTTACGTTTTTTAGCGATGTAAATTTTAGCTAATTTTAAAATTCCAGCTGGTAATTCATCACCTACAGAAATTGTAAATTTTTGACGTCTTAAAGAACCTTGTAAATCATTTACTTTAATTTTATAATTGTGAACTAATTCACCAACTAAAGTATTTAAATCTTTATCAGTTGTCCAAGAACCTGTTAAGTGAATATAATCATCAACAGAATTTAACATTTTAAGGGTATACTTTTTACCTTTTGGTAAAACTTCTTCTCCTAAATCGTTAAAAACTCCTTGAGATGTTTTTCCGCTTATTAAAGTGAATAATTTATCAATTAATTCATCTTTTAAAGTTTCAAATTTAGAAACGAAAGATTGTTCTAAAGTTGCAACTGCCTCTTTATCTCTTAATCTCTTGTTCTTATCTTTAACAGCTCTTCTAAATAATTTTTTATCAATTACTACACCTCTTAATGATGGAGAAGCTTTTAAGGATGCATCTTTTACATCACCAGCTTTATCACCAAAAATAGCACGTAATAATTTTTCTTCTGGAGTTGGATCAGATTCTCCTTTTGGTGTAATTTTACCAATTAAGATATCACCAGGATTCACTTCTGCTCCAATTCTTATCATTCCATTTTCATCTAAATCTTTAGTAGCTTCTTCAGAAACGTTAGGAATATCATTAGTTAACTCTTCAGTTCCTAATTTTGTATCTCTAACATCTAAAGAGTACTCATCGATATGAATAGATGTAAATATATCTTCACGAACAACTTTTTCAGAAATTACAATTGCATCCTCAAAGTTATACCCTTTCCAAGGCATAAAGGCTACTTTCATATTTCTTCCTAAAGCTAATTCTCCTTTTTGTGTTGCATAACCTTCACAAAGAACTTGCCCTTCTTCAACTCTATCACCTTTTTCTACAATCGGTTTTAAGTTGATAGAAGTACCTTGGTTTGTTTTTCTAAACTTGATTAAGTTATAAGAAACTTCATCAGAATCAAAACTCACCATTTTTTCTTCCTCAGTTCTATCGTACTTTATGGTTATTTGATTTGCATCTACATAAGTAACAACTCCTGCTCCTTCTGCGTTAATTAAGATTCTAGAATCTTTAGCAACTCTACGTTCTAAACCAGTTCCAACAATAGGAGATTCAGGACGTAATAAAGGAACTGCTTGACGCATCATGTTAGATCCCATCAAAGCACGGTTGGCATCATCATGTTCCAAAAATGGAATTAAAGATGCAGAGATAGATGCAATTTGGTTCGGTGCAACATCCATATAATTAATCTCATCTGGATTAACAACAGGAAAATCTCCCTCTTCTCTTGCAATAACTCTATCTAAAACAATAGTACCATCTTCTTTTAGTTCTAAGTTAGATTGAGCAATTTTCATTCCCTCTTCCTCTTCAGCACTTAAATAGATTGGTTCATCACCTGCAACAATTCCATTATCAACTTTTCTATATGGAGTTTCAATAAATCCTAAGTTGTTCACTTTTGCAAATACAGAAAGTGATGAAATTAAACCAATGTTTGGTCCTTCAGGTGTTTCAATAGGACATAAACGTCCATAATGAGTATAGTGAACATCACGTACCTCAAAACCAGCTCTTTCTCTTGATAAACCTCCAGGTCCAAGTGCAGATAATCTACGCTTATGTGTAATCTCTGCTAATGGATTCGTTTGATCCATAAATTGAGATAACTGATTCGTACCAAAAAATGAGTTAATTACTGATGATAACGTTTTTGCGTTAATTAAATCAATAGGTGTAAAAACTTCGTTATCACGTACATTCATACGCTCACGAATTGTTCTAGCCATTCTAGCTAAACCAACACCAAACTGACCAGCTAACTGCTCTCCAACTGTTCTTACACGTCTGTTAGAAAGGTGATCGATATCATCTACTTCTGCTTTAGAGTTTATCAATTCAATTAGATATTTTATAATAGTAATAATATCTAACTTCGTTAATACTTTTTGATCTATAGGTTCATTTAATTGAAGTTTAGTGTTCATTCTAAAACGACCAACTTCACCTAAATTATATCTTTGTTCAGAAAAGAATAACTTATCTATAATACCTCTTGCAGTTTCTTCATCTGGCGGTTCTGCATTACGTAATTGTCTATAAATATGTTCTACAGCTTCTTTTTCAGAATTTGTAGGATCTTTCTGTAATGTATTATGTATAATTGCATAATCTGCCAAATCGTTATCTACTTTATGTAGTAAAACGGTTTTAGCACCTGCTTCCATTATTTCATCAATATGTTCTTTTTCAAGAATTGTATCACGATCAAAAATTATTTCATTTCTTTCGATTGATACAACTTCTCCAGTATCTTCATCCACAAAATCTTCATGCCAAGTTTTTAAAACTCTAGCTGCTAATTTGCGACCTAATACTTTCTTTAAACCAGCTTTAGAAACTTTTACTTCTTCAGCAAGATCAAAAATCTCTAAAATATCTTTATCTCTTTCAAAACCTATGGCTCTGAATAATGTTGTTACTGGTAATTTTTTCTTTCTATCAATATAAGCATACATTACTTGATTGATATCGGTTGCAAATTCTATCCAAGAACCTTTAAAAGGAATTACTCTTGCTGAATATAATTTTGTACCATTTGCGTGGAAAGATTGCCCAAAAAATACACCTGGTGATCTGTGTAATTGTGAAACTACCACACGCTCTGCACCATTAATTACAAAGGTACCAGAGTTTGTCATATAAGGAATTGTACCAAGATACACATCTTGTACAATAGTTTCGAAATCTTCGTGTTCTGGATCTGTACAATAAAGTTTTAGACGTGCTTTTAAAGGAACACTGTGTGTAAGACCTCTTTCAATACATTCTTGTATCGAATATCTTGGTGGATCTACAAAATAATCTAAAAATTCTAAAACGAATTGATTTCTTGTATCTGTAATAGGAAAGTTATCCATGAAGGTTTTATACAAACCTTCTTCACCTCTTTCTTCTGCTTTTGTTTGAAGTTGGAAAAAATCTTGAAAAGATTTTACCTGAATATCCAAGAAATCTGGATACTCCTTAATCATTTTAGAAGTGGCGAAGTTGATTCTTTCAGTAGTGTTTTTCGTTGCCAAAAGAGAATATTTTTTTGATTAAAATCTGAATTAAAATAAAGAACGAATATATACACAAAATGGTTTAGGACTAAAAACATACGTTTTTAGTACCTAAACCTAAATTTGTTGTCCTAATTCCAGTAAATGAAATCAGGATTAAAGCTTACTTAAGCTCTACTTCAGCTCCAGCTTCTTCTAAAGATTTTTTAAGACCTTCAGCCTCATCTTTAGATACACCTTCTTTTACTGCTGCAGGAGCGCTATCAACGATACCTTTTGCTTCTTTTAATCCTAAACCAGTTAATTCTTTAACTAATTTTACTACTGCAAGTTTAGAACCACCTGCTGCTGTTAAAATTACATCAAATTCAGTTTGCTCATCTGCTTCTTCTTCACCTCCTGCTGCTGGACCTGCCATTGCAACTGCTGCTGCTGCTGGCTCAATACCATACTCATCTTTTAAGATAGTAGCTAATTCATTAACTTCTTTTACTGTTAAGTTAACTAATTGCTCTGCGAAATCTTTTAAATCTGCCATTTTAATTGTTTTTAAAAATTTTGTTTATTATAGTTTATTTGTGCGCTTGTCTATTTTTCAGATAAAGTTTTCAATATACCTGAAAGTTTTTGTCCACCTGATTGTAATGCTCCAATAACATTTTTAGCTGGTGATTGTAATAATCCAATGATTTCTCCAATTAATTCTTCTCTAGATTTAATATCTACTAAAGCATCTAATTGATCATCTCCAATATAAACAGACTCTTCTGCAAAAGCTCCCTTTAATAATGGTTTTTTAGATTTTTTTCTAAATTCTTTGATTAATTTTGCTGGAGCATTAGCTGCTTCAGAAATCATCATAGATGTATTACCTTTTAATACTGTTGGAAGATCACCAAAATCTTTGTCTGATGCTTCCATTGCTTTCGCAAGTAATGTGTTTTTAACAACAGATAATTGAATACCTGCTTTAAAACATGCTCTACGTAAATTAGAAGTAGTCTGTGCATTTAATCCAGATATATCTGCTAAATATAACGTATTGGTATCTGCTAATACTCCTGTTAAATCTTGTATTACTTGTGATTTCTCTTCTCTAGTCATAATTATAAGTTTTAACGTATTAAACAGTTTTTACTTCAACAGCTATACTAGGACTCATTGTACTAGACATAAAAACGCTTTTTACATATACGCCTTTAGCTGTTGTAGGTTTCAATTTAATAATAGTTTGTATTAGCTCGTTTGCATTCTCTTGAAGTTTTATAGCATCAAAAGATACCTTTCCAATTGCTGCATGTACTATACCAGTTTTATCAACTTTAAAATCGATTTTACCAGCTTTAACATCTTGTACAGCTTTAGCAACATCCATAGTTACAGTACCTGTTTTTGGGTTAGGCATTAAACCTCTAGGACCTAATATTCTACCTAAAGGACCTAATTTACCCATAACTGCAGGCATAGTAATAATTACATCTACATCTGTCCAACCTCCTTTAATTTTCTGAAGGTACTCATCTAATCCAACGTAATCTGCACCTGCTTCTTTAGCTTCTGCTTCTTTATCTGGAGTTACTAATGCTAAAACTTTTACATCTTTTCCTGTCCCATGAGGTAATGTTACTACACCACGAACCATTTGATTAGCTTTACGAGGATCAACTCCTAAACGTATTGCTAAATCTACTGATGCATCAAACTTTACATTCGTAATGTCTTTGACTAACGCTGAAGCTGCTGCTAAATCATACGATTGAGAACGATCTAATTTCGCGTGAGCTTCTTTTTGCTTTTTTGTTAATTTTGCCATTTTACTACTTTTTATAAAGTTTATGCTGGTGCATTTCCTTTAACTGTTAAACCCATAGAACGTGCTGTACCTGCAATCATACGCATTGCTGAAGAAATTTCAAAGGCATTTAAATCTACCATTTTGTCTTCTGCAATTACTTTAATTTGATCCCAAGTAACAGATGCTACTTTTTTCCTGTTTGGTTCTCCTGAACCCTTTTTAATTTTGGCCACTTCTAGTAACTGAACTGCTGCAGGAGGAGTTTTTACAACAAAATCAAACGATTTGTCTTTGAAAACAGTAATAACAACAGGTAAAACTTTACCTTGTTTGTCTTGCGTTCTTGCATTAAACTGTTTACAGAACTCCATAATGTTAACACCAGCAGCACCTAAAGCGGGTCCAACCGGCGGCGATGGATTCGCTGCGCCTCCCCTTACTTGTAACTTAACTACTTTACTAACTTCTTTTGCCATTTTAAAAATGTTTAATGATTTATTTTAACTTTGGAAGCATCAAAATAAATCGATCTATATATTTGTGTAACAATTATACCTTTTCTACTTGCATGTAACTCAATTCTAATGGAGTTTTTCTTCCAAAAATCTTTACCATTACTTCAAGCTTGCGTTTTTCTTCATTTATTTTTTCAATAGTACCATCAAATCCATTGAATGGTCCATCTACAACTTTTACAGTTTCTCCAATATTAAATGGAATAGCCATATTTTCATCTTGAACAGAAAGTTCATCAACCTTACCAAGCATTCTGTTAACCTCAGACTTACGCATTGGGACAGGATCTCCACCCTTCACTTCACCTAAGAAACCAATAACTCCTGTTATAGCTCTAATTACGTGAGGAACTTCACCCGAAAGATTAGCTTCAACCATAATATAACCTGGAAAAAAAGCTCTCTCTCTATTAACTTTCTTACCATTACGTATTTGTATAACTTTTTCAGTTGGTACAATTACCTGGCTAACATAATCAGATAAACCTACTCTAGAAATTTCAGTTTCTATATAGGCTTTAACTTTGTTTTCTTGTCCTCCAATGGCTCTAACAACATACCATTTCATTACTGAATCAGCTGCCATTATGAATTAGATTTAAACATTTCGAAAAAATTATCTAATCCTGTTTGAAAAACATAATCTATACCAGCTACAGCCAATGCAAACAATATTGTAAAAACAGCTACAGTTACTGTTGTCTTTTGTGCATCTTCTTTTGAAATCCAAGTCATGTGATTACTTAACTCATCAAAAGAATCTTTGATATATTGTATAAAATTCATATTCTGTTTATGTTTTTATTGCACGGGCGGAGAGATTCGAACTCCCGACAGCTGGTTTTGGAGACCAGTGCTCTACCGCTGAACTACGCCCGTATATTTATTCATTGATAAAGGTATTCCGTTAAAAACGGAATACCTTTTATATTTATCAATTAATAAATAATTAATATTAATCTAATAATTCAGTTACCTGACCTGCTCCTACAGTTCTACCACCTTCACGGATAGCAAATCTTAAACCTACATTTAAAGCAATAGGCTGAATTAAATCTACAGTAATTGTTAAGTTATCTCCTGGCATTACCATTTCAACTCCATCAGGTAAATTAATTGTACCTGTAACATCCGTAGTTCTTACATAAAACTGTGGACGATAATTATTATGGAATGGAGTATGACGTCCACCTTCTTCTTTTTTCAAAACATAAACCTCTGCTTTGAACTTAGCATGTGGAGTTACAGAACCTGGCTTACAAATCACCATACCTCTTTTAATATCTTCCTTTGCAACACCTCTTAATAAAATTCCAGCATTATCTCCCGCTTCTCCTCTATTTAAAATTTGACGGAACATTTCAATACCAGTAATAGTAGAAGTCATTTTTTCAGCTCCCATACCAATAATATCAACAACATCTCCAGTATTTGCAATTCCAGTTTCGATACGTCCAGTTGCTACTGTACCACGACCTGTAATAGAAAACACATCTTCAACAGGCATTAAAAAAGGCTTATCAATCTCTCTCAAAGGCTCTTCAATCCAAACATCAACTTGTGCCATTAATTCTAAAACAGTATCAACCCATTTTTGCTCACCATTTAAAGCTCCTAAAGCAGAACCAGAAACTACAGGACCATTATCTCCATCATACTCATAGAAAGATAATAATTCTCTTACTTCCATATCTACTAATTCTAGTAACTCTTCATCATCAACCATGTCAACTTTATTCAAGAAAACAACCATACGAGGAATACCTACCTGACGACCTAATAAAATATGCTCTCTAGTTTGAGGCATAGGACCATCTGTAGCAGCAACAACTAAAATTGCTCCATCCATTTGTGCAGCACCTGTTACCATGTTCTTAACGTAATCCGCGTGACCTGGACAGTCAACGTGTGCATAGTGACGGTTAGCTGTTTGATATTCAACGTGTGAAGTATTAATTGTAATACCTCTCTCCTTTTCTTCTGGTGCATTATCAATCTGATCAAAAGACCTAGCTTCAGAGAATCCTGCATCAGCTAATACTTTAGTAATAGCCGCAGTTAAAGTTGTTTTACCGTGATCTACGTGTCCGATAGTACCAATGTTTAAGTGTGGTTTCGAACGGTCAAAAGTTCCTTTTGCCATAATTATTAATTTTAATTTTTATTTTTAAATATATAGTGTCTAATAATACTTATTAAATGAGCCAGCGATGAGATTTGAACTCACGACCTCATCCCTACCAAGGATGCGCTCTACCAACTGAGCTACACCGGCTTTGTTGATTTAATTTGAGCGAAAGACCGGGTTCGAACCGGCGACATTCAGCTTGGAAGGCTGACGCTCTACCAACTGAGCTACTTTCGCAAAATGTAAATTTGTGGGGAGAGCAGGATTCGAACCTGCGAAGACGTAGTCAACGGAGTTACAGTCCGTCCTCGTTGGCCGCTTGAGTATCTCCCCTATAAATTTACTATTTCAATGAACTATTTTTCTGTTTTATTGAGCCGATGGAGGGACTCGAACCCACGACCTGCTGATTACAAATCAGCTGCTCTAGCCAGCTGAGCTACATCGGCTTTTTATCAAAAAAAACAATCCGCTATTTCTAACGGATTGCAAATGTATAAAGTTTTTTTATATTTAAAAACTATTTGTAATATTTTTTTTGTTTTTTTTTGTTTTTTATGAAATTGTAGAATCACGAAGCTTTTCTTTTGATCTTTTTAACTGTCTTTTTAAATTATCTACAGCTGAATTTACGCCCTCTTCAAAGGTTTTTGTTTCTCTTTTTACAATTAATTCGCTACCTGGAATGTTTATTTTTATTTCTGTAATTTTATTTTCTTTGTCACTCGTATTTTGAACTTTTAAAAAAACCTCTGCATCTACAATTTTATCATGAAATTTTACTAATGTACCAACTTTCTTTTCTACAAAGTTAATTAACTCTTTATCCGCATTAAAATTAACTGATTGTGTGAATACTTTCATAAATTATTCTTTTTTATTGCTCCTAGGGTGAGCTTGGTTATATACTTGTTTTATAGCATCAAGACTATTGTGAGTATAGACTTGTGTGGAGGCTAAACTAGAATGCCCTAGCAATTCTTTAACCGAGTTTAAATTTGCTCCTTCATTTAATAGGTGTGTTGCAAAAGAATGCCTCAATATATGAGGACTCATTTTAACCTTTGAAGAGACTTGACTAAAATATGAATTTATAATTCTGTATACAAGTGTTTCATAAATTTTATTTCCATTTTCTGTAATGAAAAGTTCATCTAAATTTTTGGAGTACTCTTTTTTAATTTCTAAGTAACTTTTTAAAGTAACTGCAACTGATGTTAAAAGAGGAACAAACCTCTCTTTGTTTCTTTTACCTAGTACTTTAATTGTTCCGTTCGAAAGGCTTATATTATTTTCTTTTATATTGATAAGTTCCGTTCTTCTAATTCCTGTAGAGTAAAATAGCTCTACAATAAGCTTATTTCTGGTAGATGTAAAATTGTTTTCTTTACCTATATTTTCGATAACAGCATTAATTTCTTTTGTTGTAAAAGGAATTTGTACTTTTTTAGCAATTTTTAAAGCTTTGTGTTTACTAAGTGGATTTATAACTATCTGCTCGCTTTTTTGCAAGTATTTATAAAAAGACTTTAAAGAACTTACTTTTCTATTAATTGTTCTGTTGGAAATATCTGCATCTACCAAAGAAACAATCCAATTTCTTATTTGCGGGTAATGAACTTCTAATAAGTTCTCTTGATTGTATTCTAAAAGTAGAAAATCACGAAAAGATATTAAATCGTTTTTATAAGCTGTAACAGTGTTTACAGAATATTTTTTCTCAAGTGAAATGTACTCTAAAAATGAATTTATCAATTTTTTATTTTTTGATTAAAGTAAATTTACGAAAAATAGCTCATAAAAAAACTCGCATCAAATAAATTGATGCGAGTTTAGTGTTCTAAAATAAGATAGTACTATCCTACTTCTTCTTGTGTTCTTAATCTTTGAACGTAAGAGGCTTTGATTCTTTGAGCTCTATTCGCTACAGATGGCTTTGTAAAGTTCTTTCTGTTACGTAAGTTCTTCATTGTTTTCGTTCTGTCAAACTTTCGTTTGTAACGTTTTAAAGCTCTATCTATATTTTCTCCTTCTTTAATAGGTATAATTAACATATGTTGGCACCTCCCTTCATCGTATCTTTTATATTTTAATGCAGATGTACTGCTGATTATCTTTTTTTGAGTTTGCAAATGTAGCTATTAATTACGAATTACAAATTTTTAATTAAATAATTTTTTGATGACGAATTTTGCGTTAGGGATTGAAACGACATCCTTTTTTGTTTTTCACAAAAAAGATATAGTGAAAAGCCCGACCTTTTTAGGAAACGCCCGAAAAAACAGTATTCAGTATTCAGTATTCAGTATTCAGTATTCAGTATTCAAAAATTAAAAAACCCTACAAGGTTGTAAAACCTTATAGGGAAATATATTGTGAAAATTAAATTTAGAAAAAGAACTATGTTGCTGGTTTGTATTCTTTTCCGTCAATAATCATTTTGGCAATGATTTCTTTTAAGATTTCTGATGTTCCTCCTCCAATTGGACCTAATCTACTATCTCTTAATAAACGAGCCATTGGATAATCTTCCATATAACCATAACCACCTAATAATTGAAGTGCGTCGTAAATTACTTCATCTGCCATTTTTGTTGATAATAATTTTGACATACTTGCTTCTTTTACTACATAATTACCTTGGTCTAATCTTTTTGTGATTGAGTAATTATACTCTCTACACATATCGACCTTACTTGCCATTTCTGCAATTTTATGTCTTAATGCTTGAAATTTATCTAAAGATTTACCAAAAGCAAGTCTTTCTTTCATGTATTTAATTGCGTAATCTACTGCAAATTCTGCTCTTGCATGTGCATTTACACCCATTACTAAACGTTCTAAAGCAAAATGTTGCATTATATAAGGAAAACCTTTTCCTTCTTCACCTAATAAATTTTCTGCTGGTATTTCTACATTATCGAAAGCGATTTCACCTGTATCACTTGCTCTCCAACCCAACTTATCTAATTTTGTTGATGTAATTCCTTTTGCTTCCCTGTCTACTACAAAAATACTTATTCCTTTATATTTATCTGATGGATCTGTTTTTGCAGCAACAATTAAATAATCTGAATACACACCATTTGTAATAAATGTTTTAGAGCCATTTAAAATGTATTTATCTCCTTGTTTTATGGCTGTAGAACGCATTCCTGCAACATCACTTCCTCCAAAAGGTTCTGTAATACACATACAACCAATCATATCTCCTTCTACACTTGGAATTAAATATTTTTCTTTTTGTTGTTGATTCCCCTCTTTATTTAAATGTGTCATTGCTAAATATTCGTGTGCCCACATTGCAGCTGCAAATCCGCCCGAATTTATTTTTTGCATTTCCTCTAAGAAGATAACTGTATAAAATAAATCTAAATCCATTCCTCCAAACTCTTCTGGAGTTGACAAGCCAAAGTAGCCCATTTCTCCGAATTTTTTCCAGATGAAACGTTCTATAGTTCCCGTTTTTTCCCATTTTTCGATGTGAGGAACTACTTCTTTTTGTAAAAAATCTTTGAAACTTGCACGAAATGCTTCATGTTCTTCAGTAAAATACATACTATCCATTTAGAGTGAATTTTGATTATTTATTTAGCCTCCAAATATAAGACTATTCTATCATACAATTCTAAAGGAAAACCTTCGATATATTTTAATTGTGATATATTTTGGAGTTCTGCAACTTCATCTCTATAATTAAAAATCTTCTTACACAATTCATAATCTACATAAGGATTTTTGAGTAATTGCTTGAACTCTATTGTGTTTATATTTACCTTTTTAATGATTGGTTTTTCATCGATTTTAAAAACTAACAACACTTTGTCTGCAACTTCTTTATCTAAACCCCAAACTTCGTAAAGTTGATCATCAAAAGAAAATCCTTGTAATTTAGAACGATACTGAATAATTCTTTTAGAAAACGCGGAACCTATTCCACTTATTGACTGGAAATCTTCTGCTGTTGCTTTGTTTATATCTGTTGTTGATCTTTTTACTTCCTTTTTTTTGTAGTTATTTGGAGTGAAATTTGCTTTCGTGTTTCGCGAAGAATTGGAAGATTGATTTTGTTTTACGACCCAATCTGGAAATTTAAAATTTGGAGAAATTTTGCTTAATAAAGAATCAGAAACTTTGGTAATATTTTGAAATTCTTCTTTTGAGTTAACAAACTTATTTGTTTTTCTAAATGCTAATAGTCTGTCTATTTCCTCTAAAGACATTCCTAATTGCTCTCCTTTATAGTCTGTAATATAATTTGGATTAAAAGGATAAACTTTTGGTTTTCTATTTTCAATTTCTATAACTTTTAAGCTGTCTATCTGTTTTTGAAAAGCGACTAATTCTGGGTTATTTGTATTGATGATTTCATCGTCAGCAAAAACATCAACAAAAATGAATATTTGAAGAACTATGATAAGTATAGTCAATAAAAAAATCCCATTTCTTTGGCTTTTGTTGTACCAGAAATGGGATTTAAATATGTTCATTGTGAATTTTTACATGTGATCGTTTACATCTATTGCTCCATCTTCAATTGCTTCTTCCTTTTTACTAATTGCATTTGTGTATTTTGTTAATTCTCGTTTAATTACTGGAGATAACATTACAACACCAATTATATTTGGAACTACCATTGCAAAAATCATTGCATCAGAGAAATCAATTACAGCACCTAAACTTATTGATGCTCCAACAACTACAAACATTAAAAATAAAATTTTATATACTAAATCTGTAATTTTACCCTTTCCGAATAAAAATTTCCATCCTTGCATACCATAGTAAGACCAAGAAATCATAGTTGAAAATGCGAATAAAATTACTGCAATTGTCAATACTATAGAGAAATGAGGTATTACAGAATCAAAAGCGATTGCTGTTAACTCTACACCTTCTTTAATTTCTACTCCATATTGCATAAATTGTCCATCGAAATTAGTAATAATAATTACCAAAGCTGTCATTGTACAAATAATTACAGTATCAATAAAAGGCTCTAAAAGCGCAACAATACCTTCACTTGCTGGGTATTTTGTTCTTACTGCTGAATGTGCAATAGCAGCAGAACCAACTCCTGCTTCGTTAGAGAATGCTCCTCTACGAATTCCCTGAATCATTACACCAACTAAACCACCTGCAATTCCCAAACCTGAAAATGCGCCTTCATATATCAACATAAAAGCATCATCTATTAGAGTAAAGTTTGCGAATAAAATAATTAAAGCCGCTAATACGTATATACCAGCCATAAAAGGAACAACTTTTTCTGTAACAGAAGCAATTCTTTTAATACCTCCAATAATTACAACAGCTACTAAAACAGCCATTACAATTCCAAAGTATAAACCTGCATTTCCTCCAGTTAAATCGAATAATTTAGTGAATTGAGCTGCAGCTTGGTTTGCTTGAAACATGTTTCCACCTCCAAAAGAACCACCAACCACAAAGATTGCAAATAAAACTGCTAGTACTTTTCCTAAACCACCTGCACCTTTTTCTTTTAATCCTTTTGTTAAATAGTACATTGGTCCACCATAAACGGTTCCATCTGCATCTACATCTCTATATTTTACACCTAAAGTACATTCTGCGAATTTTGATGCCATTCCTAAGAATCCAGCAACAATCATCCAAAATGTAGCTCCTGGACCACCAATTGATAAAGCAACTGCAACACCTGCAATGTTACCCAAACCAACAGTTGCTGAAAGTGCTGCTGTTAATGCCTGGAAGTGAGAAACTTCTCCTTCTGCACTTTCATCTCTAATCGTTTCAAAAACATCTCCTTCAGGAGTTTGATCTCCAAATGATTTATCTGAAGATTTTTCATTTTCATCGTTTATTGAACCTAGAACGTCTTCAACTTGAGCCTCATCTCCATATAATTTATCAACTCCGTGTTTTTCTATATCCTCATATTTACCTCTAACCACCTGAAAAGCAGTTACAAAACCAGTAATATTTATAAACTTAAAGTACAATGTAAAATATAAAGCACCACCCACTAAAACAATTAATACCCAAGGAATTTGAAAAGTGTCCGAAAATGGTATTTCATAAAATATAGCATCTACAAACCAACCTGTGTAATCTTTAAATACCACATCAATTTTATCTGATGTACTTTGCGCAAATGTTACTATTGGTACCGCTAAAAAAAGCAGTGATAAGAGTTTTTTATTCATAATTATGTTAAGTTAATTTTATTTTAGTGTAGCGCAATATCTTAAAAAAATGTGCTTTTAACAACTTTTAACAGTTAAAAATGATTTTACTATAACGTTTCCTTAAACATTTGTAAATCTTCTTTAAAAGTTTTTGGATAAAAGCCTAACTCCTCATTGGTTTTACTTAAATCGAAACCTGTTTTTGCAGGTCTTGGTGCTGTTTGGTTTAAGGTTGATGTAGAAATAGGTTTTAGCAAACTTTTATCTAAATTAAATACCTCTGCAATTTCTTGTGTAATTTCAAACACACTCATTAATTTGCTGGATGAGATATTAAAAACTCCTGTTGCTTTTTTATCCATAGAAATTTTACAGGCCATTGCTAAATCTAAAACATATGTTGGTGTTCTATATTGATCATCTACAATTGTAATTTCTTTTCCTTCCTCTAACATTTGTTTTACCCAAAGCACAATATTACTTCTACTCATATCATACACTTTTCCGTAAACCAAAATGGTTCTTAGAATTGTAAAGTTGATGTTTGAATTGGTTAAAACCTCTTCTGATTTTAGTTTTGACAACCCATAATAACTGATTGGATTTGGTGTATCTGTTTCTTTATAATTCCCTTTTACACCATCAAAAATAAAATCTGTAGAGATATGAATTACGTGCGCATTAATTTCCTTAGCAATTTCTGACAACCATTGCACAACATCAACATTTAATACATCGCAAGCTTCTTTATTATTCTCACAATCATCAACTTGCGTCATTGCAGCTGTGTTAATTATAAAGTCTGGCTGAATCTCTTTGATACTTTTTTTTAAATTTTCCTTATTAGTAATATCAATAGAAACATATTTAAAGTCCTCTCTCCCACTCCTATTTATACCTCTTGAAAAACCATAAACCTCGTATTTTTCTTTTTCTTCTGACAATAAATTTAATAAGGATTGCCCAAGCAAACCATTACTTCCTGTTACAATTACTTTAATCATTGATTATTTTTAATACTAATTTCTCTTTTTTTTTATCGGATTTCAGCGTTTTTCACAAATGTTTACGTCAAAATTATTTTTGATTGTTGAGTAACAATTTATAATTCATGTAGATGTAAAAAAATCGACTTATTAAATTATAAGCACAAAATACCTAGAACAATTCTCTCAATTTAATGATCTGTTCTGGCCTTCCTAAAACGATTAATTGTGAATTTTCTACCATTTTAATACTCGCTTCAGGATTTATAATATAATCCTTATATTCATTTCTAAAACCAATAACAGTACAACCTGTTTGACGTCTTAAATCTAAATCTAATATAGTTTTATTGAGGTATTTCTTTGGCAAATCGTTCACTGAAATCTCCTCTAAATTTGCTGTAGTTTCACCTTCAATTGTTAACCTGTCTACAAACTCAATAACATCTGGAGTTGTTACTAAAGATGCCATATGATTTCCACCTAATTTGTCTGGCATAATAACATTATCTGCACCCGCAATTTTTAATTTACTATAAGAACTTTCGTTACTTGCTCTGCTTATAATTTTAAAATCTTTATTTAATTGTCTCGCACTTAAAACCACAAATAAATTATCTGCGTCAGAAGGTAAAGTTGTTATTAAGTTTGCTGCATTTGTAACTCCTGCTCTTAACAAAACCTCATCTGTAGTTGCATCTCCTTGTACATTTAAAATTTCTTCGGCATCTAATAAATCTATAATTTCTTTATCATTTTCAATTACCACAATTTTTTTATTGTAGTTCGTTAATTTTAAAATCGCTTGTTTTCCATTTCTACCAAAACCACAAACAATTGTATGTCCTGTTAGTCTATTAATTTGTTTTTCCACGTTTCTATGTTTAAAATGATCAAAAAGTTTTCCACTTACTAAATACTCTGAAAAGGCAGAAATTGCATATCCAAAAATAGTAATACTCGTTAAAATTAAA
This sequence comes from uncultured Polaribacter sp., assembly GCA_963977615.1. Lineage (GTDB taxonomy): Bacteria > Bacteroidota > Bacteroidia > Flavobacteriales > Flavobacteriaceae > Polaribacter. The sequence goes on from CAXBPL010000017.1 coordinate 38,854, forward strand.
AAAATTGTAAATACTTTTTCTTCGGGCGAAAAAGGTGTTATCTCTCCAAAACCTACTGTAGTAACTGTAATTACAGTCATATATAAAGCATCTATAAAAGTATAATGAGACAACCACATATAGCCAATTGTACCAATTGCCATAATAGACGCAACTAAAATTAGTGTTTTATATATTTTGGAATCGAAATTTCTCATAAGTTACAAATCGAAAACTGAGCTTCTTTTTGTGTAAATTAAATCTTTTAATTTCATTGCAAAAACAAAGGTTAGGTAAAATCCGAAAGACAAACCTACAGTAAAAAAAGTTACATAAATAAAATAGATTCGTACATTTTTTGCGTGCATCCCTAATCTGTCTGCTAACCTTTGGAAAAAACCAAAACCATGCCTTTCAAAAAAATGACGTGTTGAATGTATAAATTTCATCTCTAAAATTTTTACCTGCAAGATAACACAAACTCTTTATTTGTTATGTACTTTTTTATCTAAAATGATTAGGAATCCTTAACTTTGCACTTTTGAAAAAAACACCTTATTTGAAAGATCAAGAATATATAGAAGTTTACGGAGCTAGAGTTCATAATTTAAAAAATATTGATGTAAAAATTCCTCGTGAAAAATTGGTGGTTATTACAGGCTTAAGTGGAAGTGGAAAATCTTCTTTAGCTTTTGACACGATTTACGCAGAAGGACAAAGACGTTATATTGAAACGTTTTCTGCCTATGCTCGTCAGTTTTTAGGGGGTTTAGAAAGACCAGATGTTGATAAAATTGATGGACTTTCACCAGTAATTTCTATCGAACAAAAAACGACTAATAAAAGTCCACGTTCTACAGTTGGGACAATTACAGAAATCTACGATTTTTTACGATTATTGTTTGCAAGAGCTTCTGATGCTTACTCCTATAATACTGGCGAAAAAATGGTCAGTTATTCAGATGAGCAAATAAAAGAATTAATTTCTACGGATTTTGCTGATAAAAAAATAGCAGTTTTAGCACCATTAATTAAATCTAGAAAAGGGCATTATCGTGAGCTTTTTGAACAAATTTCTAAACAAGGTTTTGTTAGAGTTAGAGTTGATGGTGAAATTAAAGAAATAGAAAAAGGAATGCGTTTAGACCGATACAAAACGCATGATATTGAAGTGGTTATTGATCGACTTTTAGTAAACAAATCATCAGAAAAAAGATTAGAAGAAACCATAAAAACGGCTTTATATTCTGGGAATAACATTATGATGGTTATTGATATTGATGAAGAAAAACCTCGATATTTTAGCCGTGAATTAATGTGTCCAACCACAGGAATTGCATATCCAAATCCTGAACCTAATAACTTTTCTTTCAACTCGCCAAAAGGTGCTTGTGATACTTGTAATGGTTTGGGAGTTACTCAAGAAATCAACTTGAAAAAAGTAATTCCAGATACTAGCATTTCTATTAAAAATGGTGGAATTATCCCTTTAGGAGAACAAAAAAATAGCTGGATTTTTAAACAAATTCAAAATATTGCAGAACGTTATCAATTTAAATTAACAGATGCAATCAAAGACATTCCAAAAGAAGCTTTAGATATTATTTTAAATGGTGGAAACGAAGCTTTTAAAATAGAATCTAAAACTGTTGGTGTAACAAGAAACTACAAAATAGATTTCGAAGGAATTGTTGCTTTTATTACTGGACAATTTGACAACGCAGAAAGTACTTCTATAAAACGTTGGGCAAAAGGTTTTATGGATGAAGTTACCTGCAAAACTTGCGAAGGAAAACGTTTAAAAAAAGAAGCGCTTCACTTTAAAATTACTGATAAAAACATAAGCGATTTAGCACAGTTAGATGTGTTAGAATTGGCAAAATGGTTTTCAACTATTGAAAAAGATTTATCAGAAAAACAAGTAACAATTGCATCAGAAATATTAAAAGAAATACGAACTAGAATTCAGTTTTTATTGGATGTTGGTTTGGATTATTTAACGTTAGATAGAACTTCAAAATCGCTTTCTGGTGGAGAAGCACAAAGAATTCGCTTGGCAACTCAAATAGGTTCGCAATTAGTGGGTGTTTTATACATTTTAGATGAGCCAAGTATTGGATTGCATCAAAGAGATAATCAAAAATTGATAGATTCTTTGATTAAATTACGTGATGTTGGAAACTCTGTTTTGGTAGTTGAACATGATGAAGACATGATGAAAATGGCTGATTATGTAATTGATATTGGTCCAGGAGCAGGAAAACATGGAGGAGAAATTGTAAGTATTGGAACGTATGATGATATCATCAAAACAAAAACTTTAACTACAGATTATTTAACTGGCAGAAAAAAGATTGAAGTTCCTAAAACTCGAAGAGAAGGGAATGGAAAAACCATCAAACTAAAAGGTGCTTCTGGTAATAATTTAAAAAATGTTTCAGTTGAGTTTCCTTTAGGAAAAATGATTTGTGTTACTGGGGTTTCTGGTAGTGGAAAATCAACCTTAATTAACGAGACTTTATACCCGATTTTAAATGCTCATATATATAGAGGTGTAAAAGTACCCAAGCCTTACAAAAAAATTGAAGGTTTAGAGCACGTAGATAAAGTGATTGATATTGACCAATCTCCAATTGGAAGAACACCAAGATCTAACCCAGCAACCTACACCAAAACGTTTGATGAGATTAGAAGTTTATTTGCAAAAACAACTGAAGCTGCCATTCGTGGTTACAAAGCTGGTCGTTTTTCTTTTAATGTAAAAGGTGGACGCTGTGAAACATGTCAAGGTGGAGGAGTTAGAGTTATTGAAATGAACTTTTTACCAGATGTGCAAGTGGAATGTGAAACCTGCCAAGGAAAACGTTTTAACAGAGAAACGTTAGAGATTCGTTATAAAGGAAAATCTATTTCTGATGTCTTAAATATGACTATTGAAGACGCAACCGATTTCTTTCAGATGATTCCTAAAATCCACAGAAAATTAAAAACAATTAAAGATGTTGGTTTGGGTTATATTACTTTAGGGCAACAATCTACCACACTTTCTGGTGGTGAAGCACAAAGAATAAAATTGGCATCAGAATTATCTAAAAGAGATACAGGAAATACGTTTTATATTTTAGATGAACCAACAACTGGACTTCATTTTGAAGATATTAGAGTGTTGATGGACGTTTTAAATAAACTAGCTGATAAAGGAAATACTGTATTAATTATTGAACATAATTTAGATGTTGTAAAACTAGCAGATTATGTAATTGATGTTGGTATGGAAGGTGGAAAAAAAGGTGGGAAAATTTTAGTTACAGGAACTCCAGAACAAGTTGCCAAGCATAAAACAAGCTATACAGCAAAGTTTCTGCGAAAAGAATTAAATTAAAAATAGTTTACAAAACAGGTTCAATACTTAAAAAAGCACTAATTTAGTAAGCTGTTTAAAAATTAAAAAAATATATAATGACGAACGACGATAGAAAAATAAAAGAAAAATTAGGGCAAAAAACTTGGAACGAAATTAAAACAAATGACTCTTGGGCTATTTTTAAAATAATGGCAGAATTTGTAGATGGGTATGAAAAATTAAGTAAAATTGGACCTTCTGTTTCTATTTTTGGATCTGCAAGAACAAAACCAGATCATCCTTATTATATATTAGCAGAAGAAATTGGTTACAAATTGACTCAAAATGGGTATGGTGTAATTACTGGTGGAGGACCTGGAATTATGGAAGCTGGTAACAAAGGAGCAAGAAGAGGAAAAGGATCTTCTGTAGGATTGAATATAGAATTACCTTTTGAACAACATGACAATCCTTGGATTGATAAAGACAAAAACCTAGAATTCGATTACTTTTTTGTACGTAAAGTAATGTTCGTAAAATATTCACAAGGATTTATTGTAATGCCTGGAGGTTTTGGAACGATGGATGAGCTTTTTGAAGCGATTACATTAATTCAAACTAAAAAAATTGGACGTTTTCCGATTGTTTTAGTAGGTACAAAATTCTGGGGAGGTTTAATAGACTGGGTTAAAGATACCTTAATCACAGAAAAAAATATCGGTTTAGAAGATTTAAGCTTATTTAGAATTGTTGATACTGCTGATGAAGCTATAGAACATTTAAATAAATTTTACGCTAAATATCAATTAAAACCCAACTTTTAAGAAGAATTTATTTTCGATTTTTTTAACTAAGTTCATGAATTTTTATTTACAATTAATTCATTTTTAAATACTAATTTTGTAAAACTTTTTTATTTTTATTAAGATAAAAATCAAGTGCTATTTAAAAGAGAAATTAGTTGATAATGAAATTAAATATTTTTAGTATAAATTTATACTTTTTACATACCAATGTTTATAAACCTTTAAAATTGATAAAAATTTAATTTGAAAAGGCTTATAAACATTTTTGTTTTTTTCTGTTTTTTTATAAGCAGTCACTCGTATTCACAAAACAACTCAATTGCCATTAAAGGGCATTTAAATGTTGATAAAAGTGAGTTATTTATAAAACAAGAAATTGTTTTTATAAATACTACAGACTCCATTTTATCAAAAATATATCTTCATAATTGGGCAAATAGTTTTAAAGATCGAAAAACACCTTTATCAAAAAGGTTCATTAAAGATTTTAGAAAAGATTTATATTTTGCCAAAGCAGAAAATTTAGGTGAAACCACCATAAAAAATCTAACCATAGATTTTGAGGACGTTGCTTTTAGTGAACTTGAAAACCAAGCTGATATTCTTGAAGTTGATATTTTAAAACCGTTGTTAAAAAATGATAGCGTTAAAATATCATTAAATTATACTGTAAAAATACCCAATGCAAAATTTACGGGTTATGGAAAAACTAAAGAGGGTTTTCATTTACGTTTTTGGTATATAACTCCAGCAGTTTACGATCAAGGTTGGCAATTAATGAGCAACTTAAACATCGATGATTTATATGAGAAAGCAACCGATTTTACCATCGATTTAGACATTCCAAAAGAGTATGTTTTGGAAAGTAACTTATATCAACATGAAACAAAAAAAGATGCTTTCACAAACTATTATTTAGTTGGCAAAAGCAAAACTGACGTTATTTTAGGGATCAACAAAAAGAAGCAGCTCAAAACTTTTAAAACCCAAAAAGTTGTTGTCTATACAGATGTTTTTGATGAAGATTTAAAAGACAGTACTACTATTGCTATTTTAACAAGGGAATTCGCTTTTTTAGAAAAGTTTTTAGGCAAATATCCTCATAAAGAAATTTATGTTGATAAAGTAACACAAAGCAAAGACCCAGTTTATGGGCTAACACAACTTCCTAGCTTTTTAAGACCTTTTAAAGAAGAATTTAAATATGATTTAAGCATGTTTAAAGCTTTAAGTAGAAAGTTTATAGAAAACACTTTGCTCTTAAATAAAAGACAAGATTATTGGTTGTTAGATGGTTTGCAAAATTATTTAATGATCGAGTATATTGAGCAATTTTATCCTGATGCAAAGTTGATTGGTAAATTTTCTGATACTTGGTTTGTAAGAACATTCGAAATCTCTAAGGCTGATTTTAATGATAAATATCCATTAGTATATCAATTTGTATCTCGTAGTTTTTTAGATCAATCTTTAACAACTTCTGCAGATTCCTTATCAAATTTTAATAGAAGAATAGCCAATAAATACAAGGCTGGTTTGGCTTATCGATATTTAAAAGGATATATTGGAGATAGCACTTTAAACAATACTATTCAAGAGTTTTATCAAAAAAACCAAACAAAAATAGTAAACAGTAAAGATTTTAAAAACCTTTTAGAATCTAAAACAGACAAAGATTTGAATTGGTTTTTTGGCGACTTTATAAAAACCAATAAAAAAATAGATTACACCATAGATGACCTCGTAGAAAAAGAAGATAGCTTGCAAGTAACTATCAGAAATAAAAGAAATATAACCACACCTGTACTTTTATATGGTTTAAATGATAGAGAAATTGTATACAAAAAATGGGTAACTGGTATTGATGATACTACAACAGTTAGCATTCCAAAACAAGGCGTTAATAAAGTTACTTTAAATTACGAAAACTTATATCCAGAATTAAATACACTAGATAACTGGAAAAGATTACAAGACAAAATCTTTGACAAACCCTTAAAATTTAGTTTGATAAAAGATATTCAAGATCCATATTATAATCAAATATTTTATCAACCCAATTTTGCTTATAATTTTTACAATGGTTTAATTTTAGGGGTGAGTTTACATAACAAACCTTTAATTAAAAGGAATTTAGAGTTCTCAATTGCACCTTCTTACGCTTTCAAAAGTGGTTCAGTTGTAGGTTCATTTTCTGTATTATACAACCAATATTTCGAAGATACTAGTATTTACAAAATGGTGTATGGTATTGGTGGAGCAACCTCTGACTATGCTCCAAATTTATCTTACAAATCGTTTTCGCCATTTGTAAATATGATTTTTAAACGAAAAGATTTAAGAGATGCCACTCAAGAATCTATTAGAGCAAAATTGTTACATATTGATAAAGAAATACCCTTTGGCCAAATAAAAACAGCCGAAGATAATTACAGCGTATTTAGTTTAAGTTACAATTATGTGAATCCAGATATTATTGAAGAATTTAGGCAAAATTATAGCTTAGAAATTGCCGATAACTTTTCTAAAATTGCAGCAGACATTCGTTACAGAACATTATCTACCTCAGATACACAGCTAGATTTTAGATTATTTTTCGGTTCTTTTTTAAGCAATAGATCTACAGGAGATTACTTTAGTTTCGGTTTGGATAGAGCCAATGATTATTTATTTCAACTAAATTATTTTGGACGCTCTGAAGAATCTGGTATTTTTAGTCAGCAATTTATTATTGCAGAAGGTGGTTTTAAATCTGTTTTACCAATAAGATATGCAAACCAATATATGGTTTCTTTAAATTCTAGCATTGGATTATGGAGATGGGTTGAGTTTTATAATGATGTTGCTTTCCTAAAAAACAAACAAGAACCTTTATATTTTGCCTATAATAACGGAATTCGATTAAATTTTATTCATCATATTTTTGAAATTTATTTTCCTTTATATTCTAATAATGGCTGGGAAGTTTCTCAAGGTGCTTATGCTGAAAAGATTAGATTTACAATTAATGGAAATGTAGGAGCCATTTATAATTTCTTTAGAAGAGGACTTTTGTAAATTAAAACAAAAACTCACTTATTGTATAATTCCTAACAAAATTAGTTTTTTATATAGTTTCTTTAACATATTCTTAAGAAAATACGTTATTTTTAAATATCAACTAAAAAAACTATCTTTGTATTTATTAAATCCAAAAAATTATGTTGCAGAAAACGATTCCTTTAAATAAGCAAGAAATTACTTTTAACGATTTTAAAAAAGAAGTTTTAAGTGATTATAGAATTGCTAGAGTTAGTAGAGAATGTAGTTTACTTGGTAGACGAGAAGTGCTTACAGGAAAGGCAAAATTCGGGATTTTTGGTGATGGAAAAGAAGTACCTCAATTAGCTTGGGCAAAAGCTTTTAATAAAGGTGATTTTAGATCTGGTTATTATAGAGATCAAACTTTTATGATGGCTATTGGCGAGTTAACTGCACAACAATTTTTTGCAGGTTTATATGCACATACAGATATAGATGCAGATCCAATGTCTGCTGGTAGACAAATGGGTGGGCATTTTGCAACCCATAGTTTAAATGATGATGGCAGTTGGAAAGATTTAACAAAACAGTACAATTCTAGTGCAGATATTTCTCCAACAGCTGGACAAATGCCACGTTTATTGGGTTTGGCACAAGCATCAAAAATTTATAGAAACGAAAAAAGTGTTCAGGATAAAACCAAGTTTTCTAACAAAGGAAACGAAGTTGCTTGGGGAACTATTGGAAACGCAAGTACAAGTGAAGGCTTGTTTTTTGAAACCATAAATGCAGCTGGAGTTTTACAAGTACCAATGGTAATGAGTGTTTGGGATGATGAATATGGAATTTCTGTTCACGCAAAACATCAAACTACAAAAGAAAGTATCTCAGAAATTTTAAAAGGTTTTCAAAGAGATGAAAAAAATAAAGGGTACGAAATTTTTGTAATTAATGGTTGGGATTATGTTCAGTTGATGGATGTATATCAAAAAGCTGCAAAAATTGCAAGGGAAGAACATGTACCAGTATTAATTCACGTTAAAGAATTAACACAACCACAAGGTCATTCAACTTCTGGTTCTCATGAACGTTACAAAGATAAAGATCGTTTAAAGTGGGAACAAGATCATGATTGTATTAAAAAATTCAGAGAATGGATTTTAGAATTTGAACTAGAAACAGAAAGTGGAGATATTTTGCGTTTTGTTGATGGTGAGGAAGATTTAATAGCCATTGATAGAGAAGCTAAAAAAGAAGTTACCAACGCAAAAAGAAACGCTTGGAACGCTTTTTTAAATGAAACAAAATCAGAACTTATAGAAGCTACTGATTTACTAAAAAGAGTTGCTGTAAAAAGTAAAAGTGAGAATTTCATTAAAAAATATACAAACGATTTAAGTGCCATTTCTGAACCTACAAGAAAAGATGTTTTATCTAGTGTAAAAAAATGTTTATGGTATTTAAGGGATGAAGATTTTGGCGAAAAAATTGAACTTCAGAATTTTATAAAAACTGCTCAAAAAAGAGCCTATAAAAAATATTCTACTCACTTATTAAGTGAAACTGCTTTAAATGCAACCAATGTTTTAGATAAAAAACCAACGTATGCTCAAGATAAAAATTTGGTAGATGCCAGAATTATCATGAGAGATAATTTTGATGCCATTTTAACAAAACATAAAGATGTTGTAATTTTTGGAGAAGATGCTGGTTTTATTGGTGATGTAAATCAAGGTTTGGAAGGTTTACAAGAAAAGTATGGTGATCTTAGAATTTCTGATACTGGAATTAGAGAAGCAACCATTTTAGGACAAGGAATTGGCTTAGCAATGAGAGGTTTAAGACCTATTGCAGAAATACAATATTTAGATTATTTGTTGTACGCACTTCAAATTATGAGTGATGATTTAGCGACTTTACGTTACCGAACTTTTGGAAAACAAAAAGCGCCGTTAATTATTAGAACTCGAGGACATAGATTAGAAGGGATTTGGCATGCAGGTTCACCAATGGGTGGAATTATTAACAACATAAGAGGAATTCATGTTTTGGTACCAAGAAACATGACCAAAGCTGCTGGTTTTTACAACACTCTTTTAGAAGGTGATGATCCTGGTTTAGTCATAGAATGTTTAAATGGTTACAGATTAAAAGAAGAATTACCAACCAATTTAGGCGAATATAAAACTCCAATTGGTGTTGTTGAAACCATCAAAGAAGGAACTGACATGACTATTGTTTCTTATGGTTCTACCTTACGAATTGTAGAAGAAGCAGCCAAAGATTTAGCGCAAGTTGGTATAGATATAGAAATTATTGATGCGCAAAGTTTATTACCTTTTGATACAAATCACGATTCTGTAAAAAGCGTCATGAAAACCAACAAATTATTAGTAGTTGATGAAGATGTTCCTGGAGGGGCTTCTGCTTATCTTTTACAAGAAATTTTAGAAAATCAAAATGGATATGAATTTTTAGATAGTAAACCCTCTACCCTAACAGCAAAATCTCATAGAACTGCTTATGGAACTGATGGTGATTATTTCTCAAAACCATCTGCTGAAGATGTTTTTGAAAAAGTGTATGAAATTATGCACGAGTTTAATCCACAGAAATTTAAGAGTTTGTATTAATTCTTTTGATATAAAACTGAAATCCCAATCAAATTTGATTGGGATTTTTTATATCTCTTATAAAGTTATAAGAAATTATCTATGAATTTATTTAGGTATTAATCATGACTTAATTTCAACAATTTAAATGTTTGTCGATCACTTGGAATAAAAGGTTTTTCAATTGGAATTAACAACTTATCCAACTCATTATTCAAAACAAATTGATGTTGTTCTTTTACAAATTCTGAGA